>NZ_JBYTEK010000017.1:0-93219 GCF_058783335.1 Stenotrophomonas sp. FW305-C-20-S1
GTTTCGGCTTTTTTTTTCGGGGAAAAGTGGGTCCGACCCCAAGAGCTGGCCCGGCAGATCGCGGAGGTCTGTCGAAGGCGGGGTGGGTCCGGTGGCAGGGGTGTCCGCGGCATGGATGCCGCGGCCAAGCTCCCATGGACGGGTTTACGGCGTCCCCTGCCACCGGACCCACCCCGCCTACCCACAGGAAGCCAGCTTTTGCTCTGGCTCTGGCCTTGGCTTCAAAGCCTCTGCAGGTGCAGGGCGCAGCCCTGCCGAACCACCCGAAACCCTTACTGGAGCAGCGAGCGCAGCATCCACGCGTATTTCTCGTGGGTCTGCAGGCGCTGGGTCATCAGATCCTCGGTCGGGGCGTCGTCAGCGTCGTCGGCCACATCCAGCACTTCACGTGCCGTACGGCATACCGCTTCGTTGGCGACCACCAACTGGCGTACCATTTCACGCCAGTCCGCACTGTCGGTCAGGCCCGGCTCCTCGACGATCGAGGTCAGCGCAGCAAATTCCCGGTAGGAGCCCGGGGCATTGAAGCCCAGTGCGCGGATGCGCTCGGCCACATCGTCCAGTGCCGCCCACTGCTCGGTGTACTGCGTCTCGAACATGGTGTGCAGCGAGTTGAACATCGACCCGGTGACATTCCAGTGGAAGTTGTGGGTCTTCAGATAGAGCGTGAACGCATCGGCCTGGAACCGCGCCAATCCGTCGGCGATCTTCTTGCGGTCGCCCTGGGTGATCCCGATATCGATGTTGGGGGCCGACGGCGCGGAAGCCGCAAGCTTCTGCTTGCCGGTCTTGGGCTTGGTCGTGCTCTTGGTCTTCGCCATGGGGTTCCTCCTTGTGGAATCGTTGGCCTTCACAGTAAATCAGTCGTGATGACTGGTCGCATTCAAAGTTTTAAACGAACCGATTGATGAACGCTATCGACAAAATGCCGCAGTCCCGCCAGCGCCAACAGCGTGCCGCCATCGACGGCGCCATGAGCCGCGACCGTGGACGATTGCTGGGAATGCTCTCGCGTTGCCAGGCCAAGCCACAGGATGCGGCGTTGGCCGCCAGTTTCGAGCAGGCCTTGCAGGTTTCGGTGCAGCGCCGGCAGGCGCGGGCGCAACAACAGCCGGCCATTACTCTGGACCCACAGCTGCCGATTGCGCGTGAAGCCGAGACCATCACCCAGTTGATCCGCGACCATCAGGTGGTGGTGATCGCCGGTGAAACCGGCTCGGGCAAGACCACCCAGCTACCGAAACTGTGCCTGGCCGCCGGCCGTGGCCAGGCCGGCATGATCGGCTGCACGCAGCCGCGCCGGATCGCCGCACGTGCGGTGGCCAGCCGTGTCGCGCAGGAACTGCAGAGTGAACTGGGCCAGCTGGTGGGCTACCAGGTGCGCTTCAACGACAAGGTCGGCGAAGACACCCGCATCAAGTTCATGACCGACGGCATCCTGCTGGCCGAAATCGCCAGTGATCGCTGGCTGTCGAACTACGACACGATCATCGTCGACGAAGCGCACGAACGCAGCCTCAACATCGACTTCCTGCTTGGCTATCTCAAGCAGCTGCTGCGCAAGCGCCCGGACCTGAAGCTGATCGTCACTTCGGCGACCATCGACACCGAGCGCTTCGCCCAGCATTTCGACAATGCGCCGGTGATCAGCGTCGAAGGCCGTACCTATCCGGTGGAGGTGCGCTATCGCGCGCTGGAAGGCGAGGGCGAAGACCAGGGCGAACGCACGGTCAACGATGCGATCGTTGCGGCCATCGACGAAATCACCCGCCTGGATTCCCGTGGCGACGTGCTGATCTTCCTGCCGGGCGAGCGTGAGATCCGCGATGCACACCAGTCACTGGAGCGGCGCAAGTACCGCAATACCGAAGTGCTGCCGCTGTACGCGCGGCTGTCCAACCAGGATCAGGACCGGGTGTTCAACCCCGGCCCGAACCGGCGCATCGTGCTGGCCACCAATGTGGCCGAGACCTCGTTGACGGTGCCGCGCATCCGTTATGTGGTCGACCCCGGTTTCGCCCGCGTCAAGCGTTACAGCCCGCGCAACAAGCTGGACCGGCTGCACATCGAGCCGATCTCGCAGGCCAGTGCCAACCAGCGCAAGGGCCGCTGTGGCCGCGTGGCCGAGGGCATCTGCTATCGCCTGTATGCCGAGGCCGATTTCCAGGCGCGGGCGGAGTTCACCGATCCGGAAATCCGTCGTTCCAGCCTGGCCGGGGTGATCCTGCGCATGCTGCAGCTTGGCCTGGGCCGCATCGAGGACTTCCCGTTCCTTGAGGCGCCGGATGAGCGGGCCGTCGCTGACGGTTGGCAGCATCTGACCGAGCTGGGGGCGATCGACAGCGAACGCCACCTGACCGCGATCGGCAAGCAGATGGCGCGCCTGCCGGTGGACGTGAAACTGGCGCGCATGCTGGTGGCGGCGCAGGCCGCGGGCTGCCTGCGACCGATGCTGGTGATCGCCTCGTTCCTGGGCATTCAGGATCCGCGCGAGCGGCCGCCCGAGGCGCGTGGCGCCGCCGACAACGCACACGCGCAGTTCGCCGATGGCCGCTCCGAGTTCGTCGGTGTGCTGCGCCTGTGGGATGCCTATCGCCAGTCCCATGAGGATCTGACCCAGTCCAAGCTGCGCGACTGGTGCGGCCGCCACTTCCTCGGCTTCCTGCGCATGCGTGAATGGCGCGAGCTGCATCGGCAGCTGCGCCTGCTGTGCGAGGAACTGGGCTGGAAGGAAGAGGCCCACGAAGCATCGATGGCACCGCTGCTGGCCGGCAGCAGTGCGCCGGCTCCGGCGCGCGATGATGCTGCTGCGGTGAAGGCGACCCGTGGCCAGCTGCACCGTGCCGCGCGCCTGGCCCGCGAGGGCAAGACCGAAACGGCGCCCGCGCCGGTCGCGGCCCGTGCGCAGAAGGACCAGGCGCCCGACGGCGGTGGTTACAGCGAACGCGTTCGCGCCACGGCTTACCAGACCCTGCATCGGGCGTTGGTGGCGGGCCTGCCCACGCAGATCGGCCATCGCAGCGAGAAGGGTGATTTCCAGGCGCCGCGCCAACGCCGTTTCCTGCCGTTCCCCGGTTCGACGCTGTCCAAGCGGCCGCCACCGTGGCTGCTGGCTGCCAACCTGCTGGATACGCAGAAGGTGTGGGGCATGACCCTGGCGGCGATCGAGCCGGACTGGGTGATTGCCGAACTGCCGCACCTGCTGCTGCGCAAGCACTTCGACCCGCACTGGTCACGTGCGCAGGGCCAGGTGCTGGCCTCCGAGCAGATCAGCCTGTTCGGGCTGGTGCTGGCGCCGAAGAAGCCGGTGCATTACGGCCGCATCAACGCCGGCGAGGCGCATGACATCTTCGTGCGGCAGGCACTGGTGACCGGTGAGATCAACACCCGCGCCAGCTTCGTGGCCGACAACCAGAAGGTGCTGGAGCAGGCGCGCGAGGAAGAAGCCAAGCTGCGCCGTGCCGGCATTGTTGCCGACGAGGACTGGCAGGCACGCTGGTACCTGGACCGGGTGCCGCCGCAGATCCATTCCGCGTCCGGGCTGGATGCGTGGTGGAAGGCGCTGCCGCCGGAACAGCGCAAGGGCCTGCACTGGTCGTTGATGGATCTGCTGCCGGGCGAAGGCAGCGAGCAGGAGCGCTACCCGAAGTACCTGGCGCTGGGCCAGGCGCGGTTGCCGCTGCACTACCGCTTCGAACCGGGGGCCGAAGATGACGGCGTGACCCTGGACGTGCCGCTGCATCTGCTCAATGCACTGGATGCAGTGCAGTTGGGGTGGCTGGCGCCGGGTTTCGTTGCCGACAAGGCGGCGGCCTTGATCCGCAGCCTGCCCAAGGCGATGCGGCGCAACTACGTGCCGGCACCGGATTTCGCGCGCGCGTTCTACGAGGCTTTCCCGCAGCCCAGCGCCGATGCGATCACCGGCGAGCTGGCGCGCTTCCTGTCCCGTGCAACCGGGGCAACCGTGGCCGCTACCGATTTCGAGCCCGGTTCAATCGAGCCGCACCTGCACATGAACCTGCGCCTGCGCGATGAGCAGGGCAAGGTGCTGGCAACCTCGCGCGACCTCGATGTGCTGCGTGCGAAGTTCGGCGGCCGTGCCGGCGATGCGTTCGCCGCACGAGCCGGGCGCGAGATGGCGGCCGATGGCCTGCGCACGTTCCCGGCCTCGCCGATTCTGCTGCAGGTACCGGGCGAGGCCGGCGTGCCGGCCTATCCCGCGCTGAAGGATGAGGGTGACAGCGTTGCACTGCGCATCTTTGCTGATCGCCAACAGGCCGAGGAAGCACACCCGCTGGGCGTGCGTCGACTGCTGGAGATCGGCCTGGGCGAGAAGATCAAGCAGGCACGCAAGCAGTTGCCGGTAGCAGCGAAAACCGGCCTGTTGTACGCCTCGATCGAAACCCAGGAACGCCTGCGTGGCGATCTGGTCGATGCAGCGATGAATGCCGTGCTGGCCGACGGCCTGGGCGATATCCGCGATGCGGCGGCGTTCGAGCAGCGTCGCGAACACGCCGCAAAAACGCTGTTCGGCGAAGCCATGCAGCGGTTGAAGCTGGCCGAGACGATCCTTGCCCTGGTGGCCGAATTGAAGCCGATGCTGGAAGCACCGTTGATGGGCTGGGCGCGCGGCAATCTGGATGACATGGAAGCGCAGCTGGTTGGGCTGATCCATCCCGGCTTCCTGCGCGACACGCCGGCCGATGCCCTGGCGCAGTACCCGCGATACCTGAAAGCGATGATCCTGCGCACCGAACGCGCCAAGCGCGATCCCCCGCGTGACCAGGCGCGCATGCTGGAACTGCACCCGTTCCTGGAGGCATTGCAGGTGGGCGAGCAGCAGGGCCTGCGCGAGCGGCCGCAGTGGCAGGCCTTGCGCTGGGATCTGGAGGAGCTGAGGGTTTCGTTGTTCGCGCAGGAGCTGGGCGCACGCACCGGCGTTTCGGCGAAGAAACTGGCACAGCGGGTGACCGCACTGCGCCAGGCCTCATAATCCCTGGGCTGGCCCCGCCGGGCACTCGCCGGCGGGGTCAAGCGGAATGGTATCCACGCATGGCGTGGATCTACTGCGGGACGTGGCGCAGCAGGTTGCCGCCGAGCATGGTCTCGGCGGTACCGGCTGGCAGCGCCGTTACTTGGTGCGGCGCACCTTGGGCTGGGTGTTCACGCCTTCGACCTTCAGGTACCACACGCCCATCACCCCGGGGCTGATGCTGACCTTCGGCGACTGCTTGCGTACACCGGAAATCGAGGTGGCATCGGTCTGTTCCCACTGCTGGCCATTGTCCAGCACGTAGATCCGGCCCTTGCCGAAACCGCGGAACTCGCCCTGCAGCACGCCGCTGATCGGCTCGTTGCTGCCGAAATCGAAGAAGCCGCGGTTCTTCACGATCACTTCCTGACGGCCTTCCTCGCGCGCTTCTTCGCGCACCGCAGCGACGGCCTCGGTGGTGGCGGCTTCAACTTTGCCCTGCAGCCAGCGGTTCAGCGTGGCCAGCTCGGCGGCATTGAGCTTGTCCAGGCCTGCGGCCTTGAATTCGGCCGGTGACATCTGCTGCTGCAGGTCACCCTGCACCACGCGCTGGGCCAGCGCAGGCGCCGACAGGGACAGCAGCACGGCGGCACAGGCCAGCAGGCGAGGGCGGAAAGGCAGGGTGATCGAAGGCATGGCGGAACTCTCCCGTGGATGTCGGCGAGTGTAGCGGCATGTCCACATTCCCGGCGATGCTGGCCGCGGCGATTGTTCCTGAACGGCTGCGGCGCTAGTGTAGGGGCTTCTGTCTTGCCTGCTCGATGCTGTGAACCGCGCTTCCGTCCCCGGCCTGGATGCCTTGTTGAACCGCCCCTCGGCAGCCGTGCTGCCGGCTCCGCTGCGCCAGGCCCTGCGCGGGTATTGGGAAGCGCCCGACTGCGACCCGCAGATGCGTGCCAGCTGGTCGGTGCTGGGCGATACCCTGGACGCGCTGGCGATGCTCTCGGCAGACGAGGGCGCCGTGGTGGCGGCCCTGCTGTTCGATCTGCCGGGCCTGCGCGTCCATCTCGACGCACTGCCGCTGGGCAGCCACAAAGCGGCGGTGATCGGCCTGCTTGATGGACAGGATGCGGCCGATCCCGTCTGGGCACTGCATGCCGGTCGCGAGGCCGGCCGCAACAGCGAAGGCCTGCGCCGGTTGCTGCTGGCGATCATCCGCGACCTGCGGGTGGTACCGATCCTGCTGGCCCGGCAGCTGGCGCGCATGCGCGCGGCCGACAAGCTCGATGAGGAGCAGCGCCGCGCGCTGGCCCAGTTGACCCGCGACATCCATGCGCCGCTGGCCAACCGGCTCGGTATCTGGCAGTTGAAGTGGGAACTGGAAGACCTGGCCTTCCGTCACCTGGAGCCGGACACCTACCGGCGCATCGCGCGTGAGGTCGACGAAACCCGCATCGCCCGCGAGCGCTACGTCGAGAATGTGAAAAAGGTGCTGTCGCGCGAACTGGGCGTGCAGGGCATCCGCGCCGAGGTCAGTGGCCGGCCCAAGCACATCTACAGCATCTGGCGGAAGATGCAGAAGAAGCGCCTGGCCTTCGACCAGCTGTATGACATCCGTGCGGTACGGGTGATGGTCGACGACGTCGCCGCCTGCTACGCCGCGCTCGGCGTGGTGCATGCGCTGTGGGCACCGGTGCCGAGCGAGTTCGACGATTACATCGCCCGGCCCAAGGCCAACGATTACCGCTCGCTGCACACGGCGGTGGTTGGCCCGGAAGGGCGCACCATTGAAGTGCAGATCCGCACCCACGACATGCACGCGCAGGCCGAGCTGGGCGTGGCCGCGCACTGGAAGTACAAGGAAGGCGGCAAGGGCGCGGAGAAGTCGTTCGATCGCAAGATCACCTGGATGCGGCAGCTGCTGGAGCAGGCGCAGGACGGGCAGGGCAATGAACTGGCCGGGGCGCTTGATGCCGAGCTGACCGAAGACCGTGTCTACGCGCTGACCCCGAAGGACGAGGTGCTGGACCTGCCGCAGGGCGCAACACCGCTGGATTTTGCCTACCAGGTGCACACCATGGTCGGGCACCGCTGCCGTGGGGCCAAGGTCAACGGCCGCATCGTGCCGTTGACCTACCGCCTGCGCAGCGGGGATCGCGTCGAGATCCTCACCGGCAAGGAGGCCGACCCGCGCCGCGACTGGCTGATGCCGGCCAACGGCTTCCTGGCCAGCAACCGCTCGCGCGAGAAGGTGCGCAGCTGGTTCCACAAGCTGGACCGTGCGCGCAACGTGCAGGCGGGGCGCGAGCTGCTGGAGCGCGAACTGAAGCGGCTGGGCCTGCAGCATTCGGACCTGTCCGCAGCGGCGAAGAAGTTCCACGCCGACAGCGTCGACGACCTGTACATCCAGGTGGCCCTGGGCGATACCGGCCCCAACCAGGTCAGCCGTTCGCTGCTGGAGGCCGAGCGTGCGGCCAGCCAGCCGGCGCCGACGTCGGCCTTGCCGCGGCCGACCGCGCGCCGCGAGAACCTGGGCAAGTCCAAGTTCACCGTACAGGGCGTGGGCAACCTGCTGGTGCAGCTGGCGCGTTGCTGCCAGCCGGTGGCGGGTGAACCGATTGTCGGCTACCTGACCCGTAGCCGTGGTGTCACGGTACATCGTGCAGACTGCGTGGCACTGGCACGGCTGGCTGCGACCAGCCCGCAGCGGATCCTGCCGGTGGAATGGGGCCAGGCCGGCGGTGGCTATGAAGTGGACGTGGTGGTCGACGCGGTCGACCGCCGCTGGTTGCTGAAGGACATCACCAACCTGATCGCACAGGAAGACGCCTACGTGCTGGACATCCACAGCGACAACGTCCGCAATAGTGGCCGCGCGCATCTGCGCCTGCGGTTGAAGGTCAGCGACTACGGCCAGTTGTCGAATCTGCTGGGCAAGCTCGATGCGTTGCCGGGCGTGAGCGAGGCGCGTCGTCTGGGCTGAGCTTCACGCTGCCCCGGCTACCCTGCACGCATGGAACGCGAGCCCCCGCATCGCTCACACGGCGCCGCACATCCGGCGCTGGATCGCGTTCGCCGTGAAAGCCGCTGGTGGTGGCTGCAGGCGCGCCATGCACGACGGGTGTGGCGTTGGGCACTGCTGGCTGCCGCAGCCGTGTTCGTGCTGCTGGTACTGGTGCGCAAACCGCTGGCGGACTGGTTCTGGGATGAGCCACAGATAGAACAGCTGCTGGCCGAGGGCGATCGCGCACTGAGCGAAGGACGCCTGACCGCGGCCGACGGCAGCGGCGCGCGAGAACGCTACCAGGCGGTGCTGGCCCTTGATGGCGACCGCCCGCAGGCGCGACAGGGCCTGGCCCGCACCGGCGCGGCAGCGTTGCAGCAGTCGCGTGAACGACTGCAGGCGGGCGACCTGGACGGCTGCGCGCAGGCGCTGGCGTTGGCACGTGAGCTGCAGGTGCCGCGCGCCGAGGCAGATGCGGTGGCCCAGCAGCTGCAGGCGCGTCGTCGTGCCGGCGCTGGCATCGGCGCCTTGCTTGCGCAGGCCCGCAATGCCTTTGCAGCGGGGCGGCTGGACGACGGCGACAGCAGCGCGCTGCCGTTGTTCCAGCGCGTGCTGGCACTGCAGCCGGACAACCTGCCTGCACTGGAGGGGCGCGAGGATGCATTGAGCGATCTGCTGCAGCAGGCGCGTGCACAGGCGGGGCGCGGCGAACTGGCTACGGCGGCAGCGATCCTGCAGCGCGCACGCCAGTTCGATCCAGGTCATTCCGAACTTCCTGCCAGCCAGGAAGCGCTGGCCCGTGCAATCGACCAGCGCCTGCAGCAGGGGCAGCGCGCGCTCAAACGGCAGCAGCTCGAGACGGCTGCCGATAGCTTCCAGGCCGTGCTGGCAGTCACCGCCGACGATCCCACGGCATTGCGTGGGCGCGAGCAGGTCGTGCAGGCGTTGCTGGCGCGCAGCCAGAAGCGGGCCGACGACTTCCAGTTCGAGGCGGCCGACAAGGACGCTGCGCTGGCCGCGGGGCTGGGTGCCTCGCAGGCAGCGCAGCAGCTGCTGGCACAGCGCCTGCAGCGTGCGCGCCAGGCGCGGCAGTCATTGCAGCAGCCGGGCATCAGCGCGGCCCAGCGTGAGCGCCAGCTGCGTGATCGGTTGCGCCAGATCGACCGCGCCGAGCGCGCCGGACAGTGGATCAGCCCTCCAGGTCACAGCGCCTTCGATGCGCTGCGCGAAGCGCAGGCACTGGCGCCGCGCGACAGCCGGGTCAAGGCAGCGGCAGCGCGTCTGCTGCCCGCCAGCCGGTCCTGTTTTGATGACAACCTGCGGCAGAACCGGGTGCAGGCTGCGGGCGCCTGCCTGCAGGCCTGGCAGACCCTGGCGCCGACCGCCACAGGGTTGCCCGATGCGCGTGCCCGCCTGGCACAACGCTGGCTGGCGATCGGCAGCGAACGGCTGGGTCGCGGTGATGTGGAGTTTGCCGCCTCGGCCGTAGAGCAGGTGCGGCGGCTGCAACCGGATCTGGCCGAGCTTCCCGCGTTCGAGGACCGCCTGCGGCACGCAGGCGGTCACATCGACTGATCGAAGAACACCCGCTGCACGGTTGCCGATGCGGCATCCAGCGAGAAATGCTCGGCCACGTTGGCCAGGCCGGCTGCTGCCAGCTGCTGCCACAGCACAGGGTCCTGGTACAGGCGGACCACCGCATCGGCAAAGCCGGTTGCATCGTCGGCCACCAGTACATCCTGGCCGGCGCGCAGGTGCATGCCTTCCACCGCGCAGGTGGTGCCGACCACGGGCTGGCCATGAGCCATGCTCAGGTTGATCTTGCCCTTCACGCCGGCGCCGAAACGCAGCGGCGCGATGGCGATGCGGGCACCGTCCATGTACGGAACGATGTCTTCGACGAAGCCATGCATCACCACGCCCGGCTGGGTAGCAGCCAGGTCAAGCAGCGTGTCCGGTGCGCCGGCACCGATGCAATGCAGGCGCACCTGCGGCAGTGCTGCGCGGATGTGCGGGAACACGTCGCCGATGAACCACTCCATCGCGTCCAGGTTCGGCGGATGGCGGAAGCCGCCAACGAACACCAGGTCGTGGCGCTGTGCGAACGGCGCGCCGGTGCCGGCGACTTCATGCAGGTTGGAAATCAGTTCCACCCGGACCTGGGGGGCATCAGCCTGCAGCTGTTCGCGCTCGGCGGCGCTGACCAGCACGGTGATGTCGCACCGGTCCATTACTGCCAGTTCGCTGGCGCGGGTGCGTTCGGCGTTGCGCAGCAGGCCAGCATCGCCGGCCACTTCCGCACCCCGGCGTTCGCGCAGGTAGTGCAGGTCGACGGTGTCGAACACGGTGCGCGCCTGCGGTGCATAGCGTTCAAGCAGCGGCAGGCATTCGTTGGCGACATGATGGCGCACCATCATCACCACGTTGAAACGGGTGCCGTGGCTGCGCAGCCAGCCTGCGACACCGTCCAGGAAGGGCGCATACCAGACTTCCACGCCCATCCGCTGCAGGGCTTCGGTCGCCACACCGCCGTGTTCGCGCCGGGTGGGCACGAACACCACGTGGGCGCCGCCCTGCAGCAGCAGGCGGATCAGGTTGACCTGGCGCAGCGAGCCGGAGTCGCGCTCCGGGCGCGGTACTTCCTCATCGAGGATCAGCACCTGGCGGCGGCCGCGCAGCAGCAGCGCCGGCGACGGTACCTCGCCGACCTTTGGATGGGAGGCCAGTTCAGCGGCCCATCTGGCTGCGAAAATTCCCTGGTTGCGTACCTGGTAGGCCTTCACACCGCTGCCGGTATCGGTGCCGTTGCTGGTGCCTTCATCGTGGATCACCCGGCTGGCCGGTTGCACCAGTACCCGCAGGCCCTGCGCACGCACGCGGAAGGCCAGGTCGGTGTCTTCGTAGTAGGCGGGCTTGTAGCGGGTGTCGAAGCCGCCCAGCTGCTGCCACAGGGCACGTGGCAGCATCAGCGCGGCGCCGGAGCAGTAGTCGACGTCGCGCAGGCTGGCAAAGCGCGGATCATCGGCCGCTTCGAAACGGCCGTAGCTCCAGCCGCTGCCATCGCTGAAGATCACCCCGCCCGATTCCTGCAGGCGGCCGTCGGGGTACAGCAGCTGGCTGCCGACCAGGCCGGCATCGGCGACGGTCGCAAAGGTGTCCAGCAATGCCTCCAGCCAGCCCGGCTGCGGCACGGTATCGTTGTTGAGCAGCACCACATAGCGGCCGCGCGTGCGCGACACGCCATCGTTGCAGGCCTCGATGAAACCACCGTTGTGCTCGCGGACTTCGTAGCGCAGGCCACTGATCTGCGGCATCCACTGCACCGTTGCGTCGCTGCTGCCGTCGTCCACCACCAGGATTTCGCAGGCCACCGACGGCGGGTGCGCGGCCAGGGCGCGCAGGCAGGCCAGGGTATGGTCGACGTGGTTGTAGACCGGAATGACGATGCTGACGTCCGGGGTATCGCTGGTGGGCACCGCAAAGGGAGCGAACGGTTGTGCCGGTGGCAGGTACAGCGGCTTGCGCGGTGCGGGCACCGCGCGCTGGGTGTGCACCCGTATCCGCTGCCAGGTGGCCCGCCAGCCGCGGGTACGCAGGCTGGCCAGGCTGCGGCGGGCCAAGCCGGTCAGGCGATTGATCAGGTAGCGGATTTCGGCCAGGGACATCGCCATCCGGTTGCAACTCCAGCTTAAGCAGGGGGGCCGGGAGAATTCGCCTGCCGCAGCGGCTGGGGTAGACTCGCCAGACCCTACATTGTCGCATTCCCGTGCCCCGACGCTACGATTCCGACGACATCGACGATTCCGACGACGACCTGCAGGACGATGGCAGCCCGCTCTGGCGCCGCCGACTGATCACCTGGACCATGGCGGCGGTCGCGTTGGGATTGGGTTTCCTGATCCCCTATACGCTGTACCTGAACCAGCAGGTGACGCAACGCTTCGGTGAACTGCGCTGGCAGATCCCGACGCGCGTCTATGCACGCCCGCTGGTGCTGATGCCCGGCAAGGCGATGGATGCGGCCACCCTGAAGACCGAACTGGCCGCCTCGGCCTATCGCGATGATGGCCAGGGCAAGGATCCGGCAACCTATGCGGTGCAGGGCGGGCGCTTCGTCATCTCCAGCCGCGGCTACAACGATGTCGATGGCCACGTTGCTGCGCGCCGGGTCGAGCTGTCGCTGTCCGGCGGCAGCATCGCCTCGCTGCGCGACGCCGACAGCCGCAAGGCGCTGAAGGCAGCCCGCATGGATCCTGCGCGCATTGCCACGCTGTATGGGCAGAAGCAGGAAGAACGCCGCCTGATCCGCATGAATGAGGCGCCGGACCTGTTGGTCACTGGCCTGCAGGCGGTCGAGGACAAGGACTTCAACCGCCATCACGGCATTGATCTGTCCGGCATCGCGCGCGCGGTCTGGGTGACTGTCCGCTCCGGTGGGCAGAGCCGCCAGGGCGCTTCCACCCTGACCCAGCAGCTGGCCCGCAGCGGCCTGCTGGGAATCGGCAAGGAACAGACCGTCACCCGCAAGTTCAACGAGGTGCTGTACGCGCTGATCATGGAAGCGCGCTATGACAAGCGCACCATCTTCGAGGCGTACCTCAACCAGGTGTATCTGGGCCAGCGCGGCAGCCAGGCGATCCACGGCATGTCCTCCGGTGCCGAGTTCTGGTTCGGCCGCGATCTCTCCTCGCTGGAAACCGAGCAGATCGCGCTGCTGATCGGCCTGGTCAAGGGACCGTCCTACTACGACCCGCGGCGCAATCCCGAGCGCGCGCTGGACCGTCGCAACTTCGTGCTGGGCAAACTGCACGAGGCGACCCTGATCGACGATGCCGAGTACCAGCGTGCGTTGAAAGCGCCGCTGGGCGTGCCCAAGACCCCGGGCCTGGTGGCAGCCAACCGTTTCCCGGCCTACGTTGACCTGGTGCGTCGCCAGCTTGCCCACGACTATCCGGAATCCGCCCTGCAGGGCGCTGGCCTGAGCGTGATGAGCGGCATGTCGCCGTCCGCGCAGGCTTATGCCGAAGGTGCGGTCACGCGCACCATCAAGTCGCTGGAAAGCAAGCGTCGCCCCGAGCTGCAGGCCGGCCTGGTGATGACCGACGTGCACAACGGTGACGTGGTGGCGGTGATCGGCAGCCGCGAAGTGTCCGAGGTCGGCTTCAACCGTGCCATCGAGGCGCAGCGCCCGGTCGGCTCGCTGCTCAAGCCATTCGTGTACCTGCTCGCACTGGCGCAGCCGGACCGCTATTCGCTGGCCAGTTGGGTCGATGATTCACCGGTGACGGTGCAGCTCAGCCGCGGCCGAAACTGGAACCCCGGCAATGCGGACAACCGCAGCCACGGCACCGTGCGCCTGATCGATGCGCTCGCCCACTCCTACAACCAGGCGACGGTACGGGTGGGCATGCAGGTCGGCCCGGAACGGGTGACGCAGCTGATCCACGTGCTGGCCGGCATCAAGGCCGAGGCGAACCCGGCGGTGATCCTCGGCTCGACCGACCAGAGCCCGTACGCGATGGCGCAGCTGTACCAGTTCCTGGCATCGGGCGGCGAGATCCAGCCGCTGCACGCGGTGCGTGGCGTCCTTGATCCGCAGGGCAAGCTGCTCAAGCGCTACGACAAGACCCCGGCACCGGCACAGGAAGGTGACTCGATTGCCGCCAACCTGATCAGCATCGGCCTGCAGCAGGTGGTGGCCAGTGGTACCGCGCAGCGTTTGAATGCCGATGGCCTGGGCCGCCTGCAGCCGGCCGGCAAGACCGGCACCACCAACGATGGCCGCGACAGCTGGTATGCCGGTTACACCGGCGATCACCTGGCGGTGATCTGGATGGGCAATGACCAGAACGAACAGGCCGGCCTGTATGGCGCCACCGGCGCGATGCGGGTGTGGTCGGGCATCTTCCAGCGCCTGCCGACGGCGCCGTTGAAGGTCAGCAACAAGGGCCTCGACTGGCAGCCGGTTGCGGCCACGGGAACCAACAGCACCGATGAAGGGTGCCCGGGTGCCCGCCGCTTCCCGTTCGTGGTGGGCTATGCGCCTGCGTATGAACCGTGCGCACCGGCGGCCTTGCCGGACGCGCAGGGCGGTGCGGAAGGCGAGGGCGGCGGCTGGCGCAGCTGGTTCGGCCTTGACCGTAAGCCCGAACCCGCCGCTGAACCTGCCGCAGCACCCGCTGCAGCGACTCCTCCTCCAAGCCGATGATGCCGATGACTATCCGTTCGCTGTTCCAGCCCCTGGTCCTGAGTGGCCTCAGCCTGGCCCTGGCGGCCTGCGTGAGCAGCGCGCCGCAGGTGGTCAAGCCGGTGGACACCACCACGCCCGCACAGCGGCTGGCAGCCGTGGAAGCCGCAGCCGGCCCGGATGACAAGGAACTGTCGGTGCAGCCACTGCGCGATTCCCAGGTTGAGGATCTGCGGCAGACGGCGCTGACCCAGCGCAAGGCCAATGATCTGGCTGGCGCGGCCGGCAGCCTGGACCAGGCGTTGCAGATCGTGGCCGGTGATCCGTCGGTATTGCAGGAACGCGCGGAACTGGCGCTGCTGCAGGGCCAGTGGGCGGAGGCGGAAACGTTCGCACGCAAGGCTGTGGATCTTGGCTCGAAGACGGGGCCGTTGTGCCGCCGGCACTGGGCGACGATCGAGCAGGCGCGCCTGGCGCGGGGCGAGAAGGAGAATGCGGTGTCCGCGCACGCGCAGATTGAAGGCTGCACGGTGCCGGGGATCAAGCGGTACTGAGTTTCCAGCCAACGGCGCAGCCCCTCGTGGCTGGCTGCCTGGTCGCGCAAAAGCCGCGCTGGCCGGGCAGGTTGGATTCGCGGGGGACGCCGTGAACCCATCCTTGGGGGCTTGGCCGCGGCATCCATGCCGCGGACACCCCCGCGAACCCAACCTGCCCGGCCTCTGACAGTTTCCGTGTGCGGCCAGCCACGGAAAAGAAAAAGAAAATCAATAGCGGGTCGCGCGCTGCGCGCACTCGCTGCGGGGTCGGATCCGTTTTCCGCAGGAGAACGGATCCGACCCCTTCCACTTTCTCCGTTACACCAACCGCATCTGCTCTGCCTTTGCATTCCGTTACCGGGAAACTGTCGAAGGCGGGGGGGCTGTGGGTTTGCGGGGTGTCCGCGGCATGGATGCCGCGGCCAACCCCCCAGGGATGGGTTTACGGCGTCCCGGCAGACCCACAGTCCCCCGCCAGCCCTCAGTCCAACCCAGAGCCATGAACAAACGCTGTTGCCGTTGCTTTTGCTTGTGCTCTGGCCTGAAACGGGTGCCGGGCAACGCCCGGCCGGGTATCCTTTCCACCTGATGTCCGACCTTGTCCATGCCAGCCGCGAAGCCCTCAGCGAAGGCGGCGCGCTCGCCTCCCATCTGGATGCGTTCGTCCCGCGTCCTGCGCAGCTGCGCCTTACCGAGGCCATTGCCGCGTCGATGCAGCAGCGCGACCTGCTGCTCGCCGAAGCCGGTACCGGCACCGGCAAGACCTTTGCCTACCTGGTGCCGGTGCTGCTGTCCGGAATGCGCACCATCATTTCCACCGGTACCCGTGCGCTGCAGGACCAGCTCTACCACCGTGACCTGCCGCGCGTGCGCCAGGCCCTGGGCGTCGGCCTGCGCAGCGCGCTGCTGAAGGGGCGCAGCAACTACCTGTGCCGCTACCGCCTGCAGCAGGCACGCGGCGAGCCGCGCTTCTCCAGCCCGGAACAGGCGGCACAGTTCCAGCGCATCCTGGCCTGGTCCGGTCGCTCGGAATCGGGCGATATCGCCGAACTCGATGGCCTGGCCGACGACTCGCCGCTGCTGCCGATGGTCACCTCCACCGTCGACAACTGCCTGGGCAACGAGTGTCCGTTCTGGGATGACTGCTTCGTCGTGCGGGCCCGCCAGCGTGCCCAGGCCGCCGACCTGGTCGTGGTCAACCACCACCTGCTGCTGGCCGACCTGGCGCTCAAGCAGGAGGGCTTCGGTGAACTGCTGCCCGGTGCGCAGGCCTTCGTCATCGACGAGGCCCATCAGCTGCCCGAACTGGCCGCGCAGTTCTTCGGCGAAGGCTTCGGCATGCGCCCCTGGCAGGAACTGGGCCGTGACTGCCTGGTTGAAGCGCGCGGCGTGGGTGGCGCACAGTCTGCACTGCAGGAACCGGTCGATCATCTGCAGCAGGCATTGTCTGCGCTGCGTACTGCGATGGAGGGGCTGCCCGCGCGTGGCACCCAATGGCGCGCGCTGGCAATGCCGCAGGTACGCGAGGGTTTCGATGCGGTGATGTCCAGCCTGGTGGTGCTGGAGCAGGCATTGCAACCGCTGCGCGAAGCCGCTGCTGGCCTCGATGCCTGCCATGCGCGCGCACGTGAGGCGATTTCGCGGCTGGGCCGTTGGCTGGGGGATGAAGAACCCGCGCTCGACTTCGATGCCGATCCCGCAGAAGCGACCGCCGGCGCTGCTGACGTGCTCTGGTATGAATTGACCGCGCGCGGTTTCCGCTGCCAGCGCACGCCGATGGATGTGTCCGCACCGCTGCGCGAACATCGCGAGCGCAGCCATGCCGCATGGATCTTCACTTCCGCCACGCTGACCGTTGGCGGTGGCTTCGAGCACATCGCCACGCGCCTGGGCCTGGATGATCCGCAGACGCTGGTACAGCCCAGTCCGTTCAACTGGCCCGAGCAGGCACTGTGCTACCTGCCTGAAGGCCTGCCGGATCCGGCTGCGCGCGGTTTCGGAACCGTACTGATCCAGGTCCTGCGTCCGGTGCTGCAGGCGTCGCAGGGCAGGGCGTTCCTGTTGTTTGCTTCGCATCGTGCGCTGCGCGAGGCGGCCGAGGCGCTGCGTGATGGGCCTTGGCCGCTGTTCGTGCAGGGCGAAGCGCCGCGCGCGACCCTGCTGCAGCGTTTCCGCGAATCCGGCAATGGCGTGCTGCTGGGCTCGGCCAGCTTCCGCGAGGGCGTGGATGTGGTCGGCGAGGCATTGAGCGTGGTGGTGATTGACAAGCTGCCCTTCGCCACGCCCGATGATCCGGTGTACGAAGCGCGGCTGGATGCCATACGCACCCAGGGCGGCAATCCCTTCCGCGACGAGCAGTTGCCGCAGGCGGTGATTGCCCTGAAGCAGGGCGTTGGCCGCCTGATCCGCAGCGAGACCGACCGTGGCGTGCTGGTGCTGTGCGACCCGCGCCTGCTCAACCGGGGTTATGGCAAGGTCTTCCTGCAGTCGCTGCCGCCGTTCCGGCGAACCCGGGCCTTGGCCGATGTGCAGGCCTTCTTTGCGCCACAATGGGCGCCCGTGACGGATGCCGCTGCCCCGACCGCCGCCGTGGCGGGGCCGGAGCCGGCTCCCGGCGCCACGTTCCCCCTGTTCTGACCCGATCCGATGAAACTGCTCGCCTTTGAAACCGCCACCGAAGCCTGTTCCGTAGCCCTGCATGTCGATGGGCAGGTACGGGAACGCTTCGAGATCGCCCCCCGCCGGCATGCCGAACTGAGCCTGCCGTGGGCGGAGGAGCTGCTGGCCGAGGCCGGCATCAGCCGCCGCCAGCTGGACGGCATCGCGCTCAGCCGTGGTCCCGGTGCGTTCACCGGTGTGCGCCTGGCGATCGCGTTGGCGCAGGGCATCGCGCTGGCGCTGGATCGGCCGTTGCTGCCGGTGTCGACGCTGCAGGTGCTGGCGCTGCGCGCGCCGGTGGAAGAGAAGCAGATCCTGTCGGCGATCGATGCGCGGATGGGCGAGTTGTACGTGGCACGCTTCGAGCGCGTGGATGGACTGCCGGTGGCGCGGGATGCCGAGCGCGTGTGCGTGCCGGCGGCGGTGTCGTTGCCGGATGCTGCGTCCGTCTACGGCGTCGGCACCGGGTTTGCCGCGGCCGAGGGCGCGCTGGTCGCGCAGCTGGGTGCTGGCCTGCGCCGCTTCGATGCAACGGCGCTGCCATGTGCAGCGGATGTGCTGGCACTGGCGGTACCGGCGTTCGCGCGCGGCGAAGGCATTGCGCCGGAGAAGGTCGAGCCGGCGTACCTGCGGGACAACGTGGCGCTGACGCTGGTCGAGCAGCAGGCGGCGCGGGATGCCAAGGCGAAGGCCAACGGCTGAGCCCCTCGTGGCGGGTGGTGGGTCGCTGAAAGCAGAAGCCGTGGGTTGGCCGGGCGGGTGGGCTGCGCAGGGGGCGCCGTGAATACGTCCATGTAGGCTCGGGCGCGCCATCCATGGCGCTTACGCCCCTGCGCAGCCCACCCGCCCGGCCACGGACAGTTTCCGTGCGCGTTCGCCACGGAAAATCAAAAAAAAATCAAATTCAAAAGCCGGTCGCTTCGCTCGCATCCACGCATGGCGTGGATCTACCGTGCAGGCATGGCGTGGATGCATCGTGTCGACCAAGGTCGACAGCTACCAACAGCAAAGATGCGCCGCGATCGGTCAGGGGTGGGGCGGTGTGGGCTTGCAGGACCGTTGGCGCCATGGATGGCGCCATCGAGCCCCCATGGATGGGTTTACGGCGTGTCCTGCAAGCCCACACCGCCCCGGCAAACCGTACAGCCCAACCGCCGCTCTTGATCTCGCCCTTGCAGTTGCAGCTGCTTGCAGCGGGTCCCGGGCCGCAGGCCCGGGCAGAAAACCTCACCGGTCGTCGCGCAGTTCGCCACCGGGCAGGAACACCCACGTGCGGGTGACCTGCAGGATGTCGATCTGGTCTTCGCTGTCGGGCAACGGCGGGAACGGTTGTGCCAGCTGGATCACCCGCAGCGCGGCCTCGTCCAGCAGCGGCGTGCCGCTGGACTTCAACACCCGGCTGCTTTCCACGCTGCCGTCGCGGCGTACCCCCACGCTGATCACCACCTGTCCCCCCAGCCGGCGCTGCCGCGCTTCGTCAGGGTAGTTCAGGTTGCCGACCTGCTCGGCGCGGTCCACCCACGCACGCAGGTAATTGGCGTAGGCGTATTCGCGCGTGCTGGCCGAAACGAATTTCCGGTTCGGGCGCTTGGCGTACTGCGCCGAACGCAGGTGCACTTCCGCCGCCAGCCGTGCCATTTCAGCATCGCGCTGTTCGCGCGCGGTCATCGGTGCATCCGGTGTTGGTTGCAGCGGGGTAGGGCGCGACTGCGCCACGGCCACGGTGTCCTGGCCATTGCGGCTGCTGACCACCCGCGCCTGCGGTGGCGGCACCGGCGCTGCCGACTGCTGCTGCTGGGGCACCGGACTGATACCGGCCTGGGCCTGCGGCACGATGCCGGCCTGATTGTCGCGGGGGCGCTGCGCACGATCGTGTTCGCCACCGCCTTCCTGGCTGGCGGCAGCCAGGAAATCGGCCTGCTTCGGAGTCAGCGCGGTGCGGGTCTGGCTGAAGATCACTTCCAGGGTCGGCACCAGGGGCGCGTCGCCTTTCACGGCAAAGCCGACCCCGAGGATCAGCAGGGCGTGCACCAGCACCGACAGGGCGATGGTGGCGCCCAGCCGCTGCGCTTCACGCGGCGGCGGGGCGAGGACGGCAGGTGCGGCATCCATCAGCGCAGATCGGCCTCGATCGCGTCGAACAGGGTGCCGGCGATGTTCAGGCCGTACTGCGCGTCCAGCTCGCGCACGCAGGTCGGGCTGGTCACGTTGACCTCGGTCAGGTAGTCGCCGATGACGTCCAGACCGACGAAACGCATGCCGCGACGCTTCATTTCCGGGCCGACCTGGGCGGCGATCCAGCGGTCGCGTTCGCTCAGTGGACGGCCTTCGCCACGGCCACCGGCGGCCAGGTTGCCGCGGAACTCATCGCCCTGCGGAATGCGCGCCAGGCAGTAATCGACCGGCTCGCCATCGACCAGCAGGATGCGCTTGTCGCCGGCAGTGATGTCGGGAATGAACTTCTGGGCCAGGGCGAGCTTGCGGCCGCCGTCGGTCAGCGTTTCCAGGATCACGTTCAGGTTGGGGTCGCCCTGTCCGCTGCGGAAGATCGAGCGTCCGCCCATGCCATCCAGCGGCTTCAGTACCGCCTGGCCGTGTTCCAGCGCGAAGGCCTTCAGTGCCTTGGCGTCGCGGCTGACCAGGGTCGGCGGGCAGCACTGCGGGAACAGCAGCGCGGCCAGCTTCTCGTTGTAGTCGCGCAGGCCCTGCGGGTTGTTGACCACGCACGCACCGGCGGCGGCAGCGACATCCAGCACCTGGGTGTCGTAGACATACTCGGCGTCGACCGGCGGGTCCTTGCGCATCAGCACGATCTGGCCGGGACCGAATTCGGTCCGGCTGAATGCGCCCAGCTCGTACCAGCCGGCCGGGTCGTCGCGCACCTGCAGGGGGGCGGTCCAGGCCACGGCCACCCCGCCTTCCAGCGCCAGCCCGCCCGGGCGCACGTAGTGCAGGGCATGGCCGCGGCGCTGGGCTTCCAGCAGCATGGCGAAGGTGGTGTCCTTGGCGATCTTGATGTGGGCGATGGGGTCCATCACCACGATGACGTTCAACGGCATGGGTGCACCTGTCAGGCAAGGCGTTGATGGTAGCGGCAACGCCGGCCGTGCGCCTCCCCGGCGATGTGCAACGCAGCGTCCCTTGCCGGGCTGCGCAGTGATTGCCAATCCGGTCACGTTCAGCCCGGCGCCACGCCCCGCGCCACGGACCGCCCTTGAAGCGGGCGCGGGAAGTGCGATATAGATACGCTTTCGCAGCGGCTCCCGCCAAAGATTGGGCCGTGCGCTTGGGGAATGGCAATGACTGAAAACACGACTGCGGGCGGGGAGCTCGCAGGACTCCGGGTGATGGTCATCGATGACTCGAAGACCATCCGCAGGACTGCGGAAACACTGCTGAAGCGCGAAGGCTGCGAAGTAGTGACCGCGACGGACGGTTTCGAGGCCCTGGCCAAGATTGCCGACCAGCAGCCGCAGATCATCTTCGTCGACATCATGATGCCGCGCCTGGATGGCTACCAGACCTGCGCACTGATCAAGGGAAACCAGCTGTTCAAGGCGACCCCGGTGATCATGCTGTCGTCCAAGGATGGTCTGTTCGACAAGGCGCGGGGGCGCATCGTCGGCTCGGAGCAATACCTGACCAAGCCATTCACGCGCGAAGAACTGCTGGGTGCCATCCGCACGTACGTCAACGCCTGACCAGGGGGGAAAGGCACAATGGCTCGTATCGTCCTGATCGAGGATTCACCGACCGACCGCGCGGTGTTCACCCAATGGCTGCGCCGTGCCGGCCATGAGGTGCTGGAAGCGGACAATGCCGAAGATGGCCTGCAGCTGGTCCGCGACCAGGTGCCGCAGCTGGTCCTGATGGACGTGGTGCTGCCGGGCATGAGCGGTTTCCAGGCGACCCGGGCGATGGCCCGCGACGCAGCGATCAAGCACATCCCGGTCATCATCGTCAGCACCAAGGCGATGGAAACCGACAAGGCCTGGGGGCTGCGCCAAGGCGCCGCCGATTACATCGTCAAGCCGCCGCGCGAGGAAGAACTCATCGCCCGGATCAACGAGCTGGTGGCCTGATGCGCTCGCCCTTCGACATTCTTGAAGCCTACGAACGGCGCAGCCTTGCCCACGCGGTGCAGCTGCCCGGGCGGCAGTTCGCCCAGGACCTGTGGCGTGGCGTCGGTTTCCGTGTTGGCCAGCGTCGGCTGGTGTCCGATTTCCGCGAAGTGGTGGAGATCGTGCCGATGCCGCCGGTGACCCCGGTGCCATGCGCGCAGCCGTGGCTGCTGGGCGTGGGCAACCTGCGCGGCAACCTGTTCCCGGTGGTCGACCTGAAGTACTTCCTGGAAGGAGCGCGTACCGTCCAGCAGGAAGGCCAGCGCGTGCTGATCATGCGCCAGGCCGGTGGCGACGTCGCCCTGACCATCGATGAACTGTTCGGCCAGCGCAGCTTCGAGCTGACCCAGCAGATCGAGGCCGGTTCACTGGCCGAGGGACGCTACGGGCACTTCGTCGATCGCGCTTTCCATGCCGATGGCAACGATTGGGGCGTGTTCTCGCTCTCGCTGCTGTCGCGTACCCCTGAATTCCGGCAAGCCGCGGCCTGAGGCCGGGCATCGCCCCCTGCATTGAAAATCGAGGTTGAACGATGAGTACTGCTTCGGATGCCACCAAGTCCGGCAAGCTGCGGCTGGGCGGCAGCAACCTCTGGCTGGCGCTGCTGGCCCTGTCGATGATCCTGTTCGGTGTGAACACCGGCGTGTCCACCTGGCAGGGCAGCCGCCTGGCCGATGCCGGTTCCAAGGCCGCGGACCTGCAGGTGCTGTCGCAGCAGCTGGCCAACCAGGGCCGTGACGCGGTCGGCGGCAACGCGCAGGCCTTCACCGCCTTCAAGGCCACCCGCAACGCGATCGAGCAGAACGTGTCGACCCTGCAGGGCCGCTACGGCAACGAGCCGGGCGTGTCCGGGGCGATCTCGACCCTGGCCGACACCTGGGCGCCGCTGGGCAAGCAGGCAGGCCAGCTGGTGGCCAGTGAACCGGCAGTGCTGGCCTTGGCCGGCAACGCCAACAACTTCTCCGGTGCGGTGCCGGGCCTGCAGGCCCAGTTGAACGAACTGGTGCGTGCGATGTCCGCCTCCGGCGCCCCGGCGTCGCAGGTCTACAGCGCCCTGCAGCAGGTGGTGGTCGCCGGTTCGATGGCGCGTCGCGTGACTGAAATCCGTGCTGGCGGCACGGCTGCGGCCGCTGCCGGTGACGCGCTGGCCCGCGACATCACCGTGTTCTCGCAGGTGCTCGACGCGCTGCGCAATGGCAACGAGGATCTGGGCATCACCGCCGTGCGCGGCGCTGCCGCCGTCGCTGCGCTGGAGCAGTCGCAGCAGAAGTGGCAGGCGATGAAGCAGGACGCCGACGCGATCCTGGCCAGCTCGCGCCAGCTGTTCGCCGCGCAGTCCGCTGCCTCCGCACTGGGCCAGGGTTCGGCGAAGATGCTGACCGACAGCCGCAAGCTGTTCGAAGCCTTCTCCTCGTTCGGTTCGGTGTCCGACACCCGCCTGTTCCCGAATTTCTGGATCGGCGTGGTGTCCGGTGCGCTGTCGCTGATCGCGATCATCGGTTTCGTCTCCACCAACGTGCGCAGCCGCTCGCGCGAGCAGGAACTGCGCTACCAGACCCAGGTGGAGTTCAACAGCCGCAACCAGCAGGCGATCATGCGGCTGCTGGACGAAATCTCCTCGCTCGGTGAGGGCGATCTGACCGTGAAAGCCTCGGTGACCGAGGACATGACCGGCGCGATCGCGGACGCCATCAACTACGCGGTGGATGAACTGCGCCACCTGGTGACCACCATCAACGACACCTCGGCCAAGGTCGCGCTGTCGACCCAGGAAACGCAGGCCACCGCGATGCAGCTGGCCGAAGCGGCCGGCCACCAGGCCAACCAGATCACCTCGGCATCGGACCGGATCGGCGAAATCGCCGCCAGCATCGAACAGGTATCGCGCAACTCGGCCGAGTCGGCCGACGTGGCACAGCGTTCGGTGGTGATCGCCGCCGAAGGTGCCGGCGTGGTCCGCGAGACCATCCAGGGCATGGACCAGATCCGCGACCAGATCCAGGAGACCTCCAAGCGCATCAAGCGACTGGGCGAATCCTCGCAGGAGATCGGCTCGATCGTGGAACTGATCAACGACATTTCCGAGCAGACCAACATCCTGGCATTGAACGCGGCCGTGCAGGCGGCTTCGGCCGGTGAAGCCGGTCGTGGTTTCGCGGTCGTGGCCGACGAAGTGCAGCGCCTGGCAGAGCGCACCTCCGGTGCGACCCGACGTATCGAGAACCTGGTGCAGGCCATCCAGGCCGACACCAACGAAGCGGTCACCTCGATGGAACAGACTACCGCCGAAGTGGTGTCTGGTGCACGCCTGGCCGAGGACGCTGGCACCGCGCTGACCGAGATCGAGCGCGTGTCCAACGCACTCAATACCCTCATCAAGAACATCTCCATCGCCGCCCAGCAGCAGTCGTCGGCGGCGTCGGACATCACCCGCACGATGGGCGTGATCCGCCAGATCACCGGCCAGACCTCGCAGGGTGCCGGGCAGACCGCCGAGTCGATCGGCCACCTGGCGCAGCTGGCGGCCGACCTGCGTCGTTCGGTCGCCGACTTCAAGCTGCCGGCGTGACACGGGCAGGGCGGCGAGCAAGGAACCAGTCGATGAAGCATTTCCATTCCCCACGCCAGGATCCGCGCGACCGTCGCGCGGCGGCGACCGGAGCGCATCCATGAGCAGCCTGCGCGATGCGATGAGCCACGCAGCCCTGGGCTGGGTCAAGCCCGAGCTGGACGAGACCCTGCGCCTGGTGCGCAACGAGGTCGAGTACTTCGCCGAAGATCCGGCCGACAGCAGCCGCATGCGCATCTGCGCCGGCTACCTGCACCAGGTGCAGGGCACGCTGCGCATGGTCGAACTGTATGCACCGGCGATGGTGGCCGAGGAGCTGGAACAGCTCGCCATCGCCGTCGGCAAGGGCGAGGTCGCCGAGCGCGACGAGGCCTGTGCCACCCTGATGCGCGGCAGCGTGCTGCTGCCCGATTACCTGGAGCGCCTGCAGAACGGACACCGTGACATCCCGATCGTGCTGCAGCCGCTGCTCAACGAGATCCGCGCCGCCCGTGGCGAAGCGCTGATCAACGACAGCGTGCTGTTCGCGTTCGCGCCCGATTCGGTGACCGCCACCGAAGCGGAACTGGACCATGCACGCGGCAGCCTCAGCGGCCGCAACCGCGAGCTGCTGGACACCGTTGGCAACGCGGTCAAGGAAGAACTGCTGCAGGTCAAGGACGCGCTGGACCTGCACCTGCGTACCGACGGGTCGCTGCAGCAGCTGCAGGAGCAGGTGACCAAGCTGGGTTCGGTGGCCGATACGCTGGGCATGCTCGGCCTGGGCGCTGCGCGGGGCGTGGTCGTGCAGCAGCGCGACGCGCTGCGCGGGGTTGTCGAGGGCCGCCAGCAGATCGACGAAGACATGCTGCTGGATATCGCCGGTGCGCTGCTCTATGTCGATGCATCGCTGGATGACCAGGTCGCACACCTCGGTGCCAGTGGCAGTGGCCAGGATGATCCGAGCGCGGTGGAGAACCGGCGCACGGTGGAAGTGCTGGCGCACGAGGCGATCGCCAATTTCGCCGCCGCCCGCGAACATTTCGTCGCTTTCATCGAAACCAGCTGGAACCACGCCGAACTGCAGGACGTGCCGCGCCTGCTCGGCGATGTCTCCGGCGCATTGCGCATGCTCGACCTGGGCACCGCGGCAGACTATCTGCGTGGCGTGCAGCAGTACATCGAAGCCGAACTGATCGGTCGTCAGCGGGTGCCCAGTGGTCGCCAGCTGGACACCCTGGCCGACGCCATGGCCAGCTTGGAGTACTACCTGGAAGCCCTGCGTGACCGCCGTCCGGGTCGCGAGGACATCCTCGACATCACCCGCAGCAGCCTGGAAGCGCTGCGCTACTGGCCGCTGCCCGAGCGCGGCGTGGTCGCTGCCGAAGACGTGCAGCCGGTCATGCGCGAAGCTGTGGTCGTGCCAGCCGAGCCGCTGCAGATCGAACCGCTGGATATCGACGTGCAGGCCTCCGCGCCGGCACCGGGTGACGTGCCGGCGCCGCTGCCCGATTTCACCTTCGACCCGCTGCCGGAGGCTACGCCCGCCGACAACGGCCTGATGTTCGGATCGCTGGGTACGCCAGCGTTGTCGGCCGAACCGCACGGCACCCCGCCGCCCCTGTTGTTCGCTGCCTCCAGCGCCCCCGCGCCGGAAGTGCCGCAGTGGGAACTGGGCGGATTCGACGCGCCGGCAGGGAGTGCTGCCGGACGCAGCGACGAGCGTGCGCCGACGTTCGACAGCTTCGATCCGGTCAGTTTCGATCCTGTGTCCGCCGAACAGTCCGACGCTGCTGCCTGGACGTTGTCCGCGATTCCGGTGCCGGAAGAGGGCGGCGCGCAGGCAAGCGTCGTAGACGGCAATGATGACGCCTTGCTGGCGACGTCGTTGGACGAGGCGTCGTCTGCCGCGTCGCTGGACGTGGTCATTTCGCCGGCCTTCGATCCGGTTGCCGCCGAGCAGGACGGCCAGACGTCGCTGAGCGACGATGTGGTGTTCCGTTTCGACAGCAGCCTGCTGCACAACGCCGATGACGTGTTGTCGCTGGAGGCAATGGAAACGCTGTCGTTGGACGACGAGCAGGCCTCGCCTGCGACGCTGGAGTTCATTGACGCCGGTGCGGTGGCGCAGGCCGACGATGGCCTGGCCATCACCGAACGGCTCGACTCCAGCGTTGACGGCGACGCCGCGATCGATGCCGCAGTCTACGTCGCACCGGCCGCTGATCTGCCCACATCCGAAGACCTGCCGGCATCGGCGGCTGTGCCGACCGTGGCGCTGGTCGATGTGGATACCATCGCGCCGATCGACTTCAGCGAGGCCGATGCGCAGTTCTTCGCAGAGCTGAATGCCGCCGCCGCTGGCTTCAATCCGCAGGCCATGCCGGCCGCCGTCGTGCCGACTGAGACCGTGCCGCCGGCCGTGGCCGAGGGCGGGTTCGATGCGGGCTTCGACGACGATGCCGAGAACATCGACCAGGACATCCGCGAGGTGTTCCTGGAAGAATTCGACGACGAGCTGGGCAATCTCGGCACGCTGCTGCCGGCATGGCGCATGCAACCGGACAACATGGACCGGCTACGGCCGATCCGCCGCATTTTCCACACACTGAAGGGCAGTGGCCGCTTGGTCGGCGCACGTACCCTGGGTGAGTTCGCGTGGAAGATCGAGGGCATGCTCAACCGCGTGCTCGATGGCACCCGTGCCCCCACGCCGGCGGTACTGGCGATGGTCGATCACGCATACACGGCACTGCCGCAGTTGAACGCGGCACTGCGCGATGGCCAGCGGGTCAGCGTCGACCTGCAGGCGATGCAGGCCATCGCCGATCGCGTGGGTGCAGGTGAAGAAACGTTCTACGTTGCGCTGCCGGGCGCCACCGCGCCGACGGCCGAAGCGCTGACCGATGCTGCCGCGCCGCTGGACAGCGCCGTGCCGGATGTCGATGCCCCCGCACAGAGCGCTGTTGAAGCGCCGGGTACCCCGGCCAACATCGACAGCGTGCTGCGTGAGATCCTGGAGGCCGAGGTGGAACTCCACCAGGCCACGCTGCAGGGCTGGTTGCGCTCGGCGCAGCAGGCGCCACAGCCGGTCAGCGATGCGTTGCTGCGCGCGGTGCACACCATGAACGGTGCCTTCGCGATGACCGAGGTGCCGGAAATCACCGCTGTGACTGGCGGCGCCGAGTCGTACATCAAGCGCGCGCTGGCCGCCGAGGTGGTGCCGGGTGATGACGCCGTGGCGGCCCTGGACGAGACCGCGCAGGCGATCAACGCGACCATGGACGCGCTGCAGGCCGAGCAGCCGCGGATTGCGCCGCAGGCTGAACTGGCGCAGCGCCTGCAGGCGCTGGCCGGCGAGCTGCCGGAAGCACGCTGGCCGATGGCCGGGCTGGACGTCGAGGATGAAGACGAAGACCCGCTGCTTCCGCTGGTCGCAGAAGCGGATGCCGCCGACGCCGACATGGTCGCGCCGGTGCATGCGGTGGAGAGCGAGCCGGAGGTCGAACGCGACACCGGTGCCGAGGTGCTGGAGGCGCTGCAGGTCAGCGAGGACGCGTTGAGCGATGCGGGCCTGGAGTCCGCCGAATTGACCGGCAGCGATGATCTGTCGCGCTACTTCGATGCAGGGTGGCCGTCGATGCCGGACGGCCCGGCGCCGGAGTCGACGCTGGAAGTGGCTGCTTCCACGCTCGTTGCCGCGGAAGTTGAAGCTGGGCAGGCGGTGGCGACATCGGAAGACACCGCATTGGAAGACACCGCGCTGACTGCGGCGGATGATCTGTCGCCGTATCTGGATGCCAGTGCGCTGCCGGTTGACGACCGCGATCCGGATGTCCTGGATGTCGCAAACGACCTGAATACGCCGCTGCCATCCACACCTGAAACGGCGGTGGATGAAGACGCTGCTGCGCTGCCGCTCGACAGCGAGCTGTCCAGCCTGCAGGATGAAATGGCTGTGCCGGGCTTCGCAGACCCGGTCACGCTGGAAGCCGCGCTCGAGGCCGGCCTTCACGTGATCGACGAGGAGCAGGGCCAGGACGAAGACGGGCAATGGCCCGTGCTCGGCCTGCAGGCCAGCGAACTCGCGCCTGGCGAGGCGGAAGCCTTTGCCGAGGATGCGGACGTCGGCGGGGAGGCGGCGGTCGGTGAAGGAGAGAGCACCGACCAGCCGTCCCCGGCGACGGTGGAAGACGTCGGGGCCGCGGAGACGGCGCAGGACGCCATTTCGCCCTCGCGTTTCTTCGAGCTGGAAGATGCTCCGGGCCAGGCTGCCGCGGCGGACAGCGGCATGATCGTGGTGCCGGTCGCGGCGGAAGCTGCGGCGGTCGAGGTCGAACCTGTCGCCTTCGACAGCGTCGATGCGGCGGTGCCGGCGGATGCGCCCCTGCCCGAAGCCCAGACCGAAGAAGCCCAGACCGACTCCGAATCCGAAGACAGCGCCGACCTGCTCGACTTCAGCATCTATGATCGCGAGCTGGTCGACATCTTCGTCGAGGAAGGCAAGGACCTGCTGGATCATTGCGATGGGCTGATCAGCGAGCTGCGCGAAGCGCCGCAGGATCGCGAAGCCCTGGCCGGCCTGCAGCGCGATCTGCATACGCTCAAGGGCGGCGCGCGCATGGCGGGCATCAATGCCATCGGTGATCTCGGCCACAGCATCGAATCGCTGCTGGAGGCTGTCGCTGGCGGGCGCACCGAGATCGAACGTCGTGATGTGCAGTTGCTGGAACGCGGTTTCGACCGTCTGCACCAGCTGCTGACCCGTACCGGCGAACATCGCATCGTCGAGCCGGCACAGGATCTGCTCGACGCCTTTGAAGCACGCACCACCACCGACATCACCGCCGCTGCCAGCGCAGCTGCAGCCAGTGCTGTCGTCGTGGCGGAGCAGGCCCCGCAGGCGGCTCCGGCCGTGGCCGTGGTCGATGCCCCGTTGTCGGCACCGTTGCCGGTGGAAGGTTCCAGCGAGGAAGACCCGCTGGCCCGTCCGCAGCAGGAACAGGTGCGTGTGCGCGCCGACCTGCTCGACCGCCTGGTCAACCACGCCGGTGAAGTGGCGATCTATCGTTCGCGCCTGGAACAGCAGCTCGGCGCCTTCCGTGGCGCGATGGGCGAACTGGAACGCACCAATGCGCGTCTGCGCGACCAGCTGCGTCGCCTGGACCTGGAAACCGAAGCGCAGATCGTGGCCCGCTACCAGCGCGAGCAGGATCAGGCCGACCAGAAGTTCGATCCACTGGAACTGGACCGTTTCTCCACCCTGCAGCAGCTCAGCCGCGCGCTGAACGAGTCGGCCGCCGATCTGGGTGGCCTGCAGGGCGTGCTGGATGATCTGTCGCGCCAGTACGATTCGCTCCTGCAGCAGCAGTCGCGTGTCAGTTCGGAACTGCAGGATGGCCTGATGCGCGCGCGCATGGTGCCGTTCGACGGCCTGGTGCCGCGCCTGCGCCGTGTGGTCCGCCAGGCCGGCATGGATACCGGCAAGCAGGTTCACCTGACCCTGGAAGGCACCCACGGCGAACTCGACCGCAACGTGCTCGATCGCATGGTCGCGCCGCTGGAGCACATGCTGCGCAACTCGGTTGCCCATGGCCTGGAAGCGCCGGAACAGCGTCGTGCCGCCGGCAAGCCGGAAGAAGGCGAAATCGCCATCCGCCTGCACCGCGAGGGCTCGGAAATCGTACTGGACGTGGCCGATGATGGCGCTGGCCTGGATCGTGAAGCGATCCGCCGTCGCGCCATCGACCGCGGCCTGCTGCCTGCCGATGCACAGCCGAGCGAACAGGAACTGGACAACCTGATCTTCGCGTCGGGCTTCTCCACCGCCGACCAGGTCAGCCAGCTGGCCGGCCGTGGCGTCGGCATGGACGTGGTCGGCAACGAAGTGCGCCAGCTCGGCGGCTCGGTCGACATCCAGTCAGTGCGTGGCCAGGGCGTGCGTTTCACCCTGCGCCTGCCGCAGACGCTGGCGGTCACCCAGGCGGTGTTCGTGCAGATCGGCGAAACCACCTTCGCGGTGCCGGTCGCCTCGGTCAGTGGTATTGGCCGGCTGTCGCACGAGCGCTTCGAAGCAGCCGACAGCAGCTACCGGTACGGTGGCGAAGACTATCCGCTGTACGACCTCGGCAGTCTGGTCGGCCAGGCCCCGGCACGCGCTGACGGCCAGGCCCAGGTGCCGCTGCTGCTGGTCCGCGCCGGCGACCTGCGCGCCGCCGTTGCGATCGATCAGGTGCTGGGCAACCGCGAAGTCGTGGTCAAGCCGGTGGGCCTGCAGATCGCCTCGGTGCCGGGCATCTACGGCGCCACCATCACCGGCGATGGCCGGGTGGTGGTGATCCTGGACGTGGCCCCGCTGGTGCGTCGTTTCCTGGCCAACCCGACCGCGCCGGTGCTGGTCAACGCACCCCGCCAGGAACGGCAGGTGCCGTTGGTGATGGTGGTGGACGATTCGCTGACCATGCGCAAGGTCACCGGCCGCATCCTCGAGCGTCACAACTTCGAGGTGAGCGTCGCCCGCGATGGCGTCGAAGCCCTGGAACAGCTGGAAGAGCGCGTGCCGGACCTGATGCTGCTGGACATCGAAATGCCGCGGATGGACGGCTACGAGCTGGCCACCGCGATGCGTGCCGACCCGCGCTACAAGGACGTGCCGATCGTGATGATCACCTCGCGCAGCGGCGACAAGCACCGCCAGCGCGCCTTCGAAATCGGTGTGCAGCGCTACCTGGGCAAGCCGTACCAGGAGCTGGACCTGATGCGTAACGTGTACGACTTGCTGGGGATTGCCCGTGTCCGTGAGTGACCTCGATCCGGTTCCGGCCGTAGCCCTGCTGGCCCGCCCGGGTGCGGCGCGTGAGCGCCTGCGCGAGGCGTTGGCCCATGCCGACGTGCAGATCGTGCTGGAAGACGATCCCATGACGCTGGAACCGCAGGCGCTGCATGATGCGCGCCCGCAGTTCGTGGTGATCGCGCTGGAAGCGGCCATTGAAGACGCGCTGGAGCGCCTGGAACCGGCGCTGTCGGCGCCGGGGTTGACCCTGGTGTTCGACGAGGCTGAATTGGCCGCGCGTCGCGATGGTTGGGAAGCGCAGCGCTGGGGCCGTCACCTTGCCGCCAAGCTGCACGGCCACCAGCAGGTGCTGCCGCCCGGCGCCGAGGACGAACCGGCACTGCAGCTGGAGCCGGGCCTGCCCTCGACGCCGCCGGTGCCGAAGGAAACCGCGCTGCAGCCGCACCTGGAACAGGCCCGTTCGTGGGCCGACGACGTGCCGGCTGATGGTCTCTATTCGCCGCCGGCACACCTGCACGAGCCCGTCGCGCTTGAGCAGGCGCTGGCTGCGCTGCAGCCGGTGCTGCCGGAAACGGCAGCGCCTGTGCAAGCCGCACCGGAACCGCCGCCGGTACCGGCAGCTGCGCCGTCGGTATTCACCGACCACACGGCCTGGTCGCTGGTTGACGAGGCCAGCGACGCGCCGGCAGTTGCATCGGCTGCCACCTCGACCGAATCGGCGGAACCTGCATTCGATACCGGACATCTTTCACTGGTCGACCTGGACGCTGCCGCGCCTGCAGGCAGTCGCTCCGGCGCACTGCTGGTACTGGCCGGTATCGGCGGTCCCGATGCGTTGCGTCGCCTGCTCGCTGCACTGCCCAGCGGGCTGGCCGTGCCGGTGCTGGTGCACATGCGCCTGGACGGCGGCCGCTACGGCAACCTGGTCAAGCAGATGGCGCGCGTATCGCCGCTGCCGGTGCAGCTGGCCGAAGCCGGCCAGCGCGCCACCGCTGGCGAAGTGCACGTGCTGGCCGATGACATCGGCGTGCACGCTGCTGCCGATGGCCTGTATTTCCAGAGCGAAGCGCAGGGCATCTCGATTGCCGCGTTGTCGGCCGAGCACAGCGCGCTGGTGCTGCTCAGCGGTGCCGATCTGGCCCATGTGGGCCCGGCGTTGGACCTCGCCGCCGCCGGTGCCTGGGTGGCCGGGCAGGTGGGCGAAGGCTGCTACGACCCGGCTGCGGCGACGGCGGTGGTCGCCGCCGGCATGGTGGCCGGTGAACCGCAGGAACTGGCGCAGGTGATCGCCGCGCGCTGGGGCCTGGATGACGACGGAGATGCCGCATGAGCTACGCCAGCAATGATGAGATCCGTGGCGTCCTGATCTCGGCCGGTGCCGAACGGGTTCTGCTGCCCAATGCAACCGTGGCCGAGATGATGTCGCGGGTGCCGGTGCAGGCGGTAGCCGACGCGCCGCGCTGGCTGGTGGGTGAGATCGGCTGGCACGGCTGGCAGGTGCCCCTGGTGTCGTTCGCACGGCTCTCCGGTTTGGGCGAAGAGACGGTGGCCGGCCACAACAAGGTGGTGGTGCTCAAGACCCTCAACGGCAACCCGCAGCGCCCCTACTACGCGCTGTTGACGCAGAGCTTCCCGCAGCTGATTTCGGTACCGCGCGATGGCCTGCTGGCCGACGCGTCCGAGGAAAACCTGCCTGACATCGTGCACATGCGCGTGCTGCTGGGCGAACAGAGCGCGCTGTTGCCGAATCTCGACGCGCTGGAAGCTGCGCTGGATTCGCTGACGGCCTGACCGGAATTCGCCGGGCCATGCCCAGCGAGCGCAGCAGCCACCGGAACGGTAGCGCCGGGCCATGCCCGGCGAGCGCAGCGGCCACCGGACCGGAGCCTTACCCCAGATCACCCAGCCGTGCCTGCAACGCTGCGATCGCGGCCAGGCCTGCGGTTTCCGTGCGCAGGATGCGAGGGCCCAACTGCAGGCCCTGGAAGCCTGCGGCGGCGAGCTGCTCACGGTCACGCGGCGACCAGCCACCTTCCGGGCCGATGGCGATCACCACGCCGCCGGCCGGCGCTGCCTGCAGTGTCGACAGCCGGTGCGCTCCCAGCGGGTCCAGGGTCAACCGCAACGTATCGGCGGGCAGTGCCGCGCTGGCCTGTGCCAGCGACTGCGGCGGTCCTACCTGCGGAATGCGCGCACGACCGGACTGCCCGCAGGCCGACTGCACGACGTTGTTCCAGTGCGCCACGCGTTTTTCCGCGCGAGCTGCATCCAGCTTCACTTCGGTGCGCTCGGCATTCACCGGCACGATGGCACTCACCCCCAGTTCGGTGGCCTTCTGCAGGATCAGGTCCATCTTTTCGCCGCGTGCAATGCCCTGCAGCAGGGTGATGGTCAGCGGCGACTCGTTGGCGATCACCTGCACCGCGTCGATGCGTACCTGTACCTCGCGTTTGCCGGCCATGGTCAGCGTCGCGGTGTAGTCATGGCCATCGCCGTTGAACAGCACGCAGGTATCACCCTCGCGCAGGCGCATCACCCGCACCAGGTGGTTGGCCGTCTCTTCCGGCAGGGTCACGGTCTGGCCGCTGTGCAGCGCCAGGTCGATGGGGCAGCGGGTCACGCGCATGCAATCGCCTCGTCGATGGCCGCCAGCGTGGTATGCGCCAGCAGCTCCAGTTGTTCATCGTCCACGCAGTACGGTGGCATCCAGTACAGCACGTTGCCCAGCGGGCGCAGCACCACGCCGCGCTTCAGCGCCGCCTTATAGGCGTGCAGCCCCAGCCGCAGCGCCGGATCGAAGGGCGTGCGCTTGTCACCGTTGCGGGTCAGTTCGAAGGCCACCACCATTCCGGCCTGGCGTACATCGGCCACGTGTGGATGGTCGGCGAACGGCGCGGCCAGGGTGCCCATCACCGAGGCGATGCCGCGATTGCGCGCGATCACATCGTCCTCGCCGAAGATGTCCAGCGTGGCCAGCGCCGCCGCACAGGCCAGCGGGTTGCCGGTATAGCTGTGCGAATGCAGGAAGGCACGTTCGCGCGAATCATCAAGGAAGGCGTCGTACAGCGTCTGCGTGGCCAGCACCGCAGCCAAGGGCAGGAAACCACCGGTCAGGCCCTTGGACAGGCACAGCAGGTCCGGCATCACCCCGGCCTGCTCGCAGGCGAACATCGTGCCGGTGCGGCCGAAGCCGGTGGCGATTTCGTCGGCGATCAGGAACGCTCCATGGGCATCACACAGTTCACGCGCGCGCTGCAGATAGGCCGGATCGTGCATGCGCATGCCACCGGCACACTGCAGCCGTGGCTCCAGGATCACCGCGCAGATCTCGCCCGGATGCTGGTCGAACAGCGTGGCCAGGCCATCGGCGGCCTGGCGTGCGCGGTCGGCCGCACTCTGCCCGGGTTCGGCCAGGTAGGCGTCGGGCGAGGGCGCAAACAGGCCCTCGGCCAGCAGCGGCGCGTAGACCCGGCGGTACAGCGGAATGTCGGCCAGTGCGAGGGCGCCCAGCGTCTCGCCGTGGTAGCCATTTTCCAGCGAGACGAAGCGCGTGCGCCGGGTCTCACCGCGGTTCTGGAAATACTGGAAGGCCATCTTCAGCGCCACTTCGACGCCGGCCGAACCGTTGTCGGCGTAGAACACCTTGGCCAGTGGCGCGCGGCCGGGCTGGCGCGGCGCGAGGGCCAACAGGCGCTCAGCCAGGGTGATCGCGGGCTCGTGGCCGAACCCGGCCAGCATCACCTGTTCCAGCTGCCCGGCCTGGGCAGCGATGGCAGCGCCGATGCGCGGCTCGGCATGGCCGAACAGGTTGGTCCACCAGCTGCTGACCGCATCCAGGTAGCGGTTGCCGTCGTGATCGATCAGCCAGGCGCCTTCGCCGCGGGCGATCGGCACCAGCGGCAACGTGTCCGGATGCTCGCGCATCTGCGTGCACGGGTGCCACAGGACCTTGAGGTCGCGTTGCCGCCAGTGCTGGACCAGCGGAGAGGGGGTTGGGTCTGCTAGCATTTCGGGCTCATGAACATGTTGCTGCCTGCACATTCTATCGGCCTCGGCGCACGCGCCGTCTGCCCCGGAGATTCCGCGTGAACGATGACCGCGCAAGGCGTCCTCTGCCGATCATCCATCGGATCACCGACGAGGAGAACGGGCCCTTCCAGCGCCAGCACCTGGACCTGGAGTTCTCCAACGGCGAACGCCGCCGCTTCGAACGCCTGGTCAGCCGTGGCCATGGCGCGGTGGTGGTGGTGCCGATGCTGGATGAAGAAACGGTGCTGCTGGTACGTGAATACGCGGCCGGCATGCACCGCTACGAGCTTGGCCTGGTGAAGGGCCGGATCGATGCCGGCGAAACGCCGGAGCAGGCCGCCGACCGTGAGCTGAAGGAAGAGGCCGGCTATGGCGCTCGGCGGGTCGACGTGCTGCGCGCGATGACCCTGGCGCCGACCTACATGAGCCATCAGTCCTGGCTGGTGGTCGCGCGCGACCTGTATCCGGAGAAGCTGGCCGGCGACGAGCCGGAGGAACTGGAAGTGGTGCCGTGGAAGCTGGCCGATCTGGACCAGTTGATGCTGCGCGAGGACTTTTCCGAAGGGCGTTCGCTGGCGGCGCTGTTCATCGCCCGCCAGTGGCTGCAGGGAGCACGATGATCAAGCTGACCACGGAACTGCGCGAAACCGCGATCGCCATCGCCCAGGAAGCCGGGCAGGCGATCATGCAGGTCTACAGCAACGGTTTCGATGTGACACTCAAGGACGACGACAGCCCGGTCACCGCTGCCGACCTTGCCGCCGACCGGGTGATCCAGCAGGGGCTGCGCCAGCTGACACCGGACCTGCCGATCCTGTCGGAGGAGTCGCCGCTGGTGCCCTGGGAGCAGCGGCAGCACTGGGGCGCGTACTGGCTGGTCGACCCGCTTGATGGCACCCGCGATTTCGTCAAGCGCAATGGCGAGTTCAGCGTCAACATCGCGCTGATCTACCAGGGCGCGCCGGCCTTCGGCGTGGTCCAGTCGCCGGTCACCGGCATTGTCTGGCACGCGATGCGAGGCGAGCTGGCGTATCGCCGGCAGGGTGTGCATGACACCGTGCTGCGTACCCGTGCACCCGCGACTGCGCCCCTTCGCGTTGCCGCCAGCCGCTCGCATCGTTCAGCGGAGACGAATGCCCTGCTGGCCCGCATGGGCGACATCGAGACCGTGGTGCAGGGCTCTTCGCTGAAATTCTGCCGGATCGCCGAAGGCGGACTGGATGTCTATCCGCGGCTGGGCCCGACCTCCGAATGGGATACCGCTGCTGGCCAGTGCGTGCTGCACGCGGCCGGTGGCGCGGTGCTCTCGGTCGGGACCGGCAAGCCGTTCCGCTACAACCGTCGGCCGACGCTGTTGAACGGCGATTTCATGGCGCTGGGCGATACCAGCCTGCCGTGGCGGGACTGGTTGTCCGATTGATCCAGGAGAAACGCATGAGCACGCACGAAACCCCTGCCACCGGCAACGCCAGCGCGGAGCTGGAGCGCCTGCTGGCCATCATGGCGCGCCTGCGCGACCCGCAGGGTGGCTGTCCCTGGGACCTGGAACAGAACTTCGCCTCCATCGCCCCCTATACGATCGAAGAAGCCTACGAAGTGGCCGACGCGATCGATCGGGGCGACCTCGACGACCTCTGCGATGAACTGGGTGACCTGCTGCTGCAGGTCGTGTTCCATGCGCGCATGGCTGAAGAACAGGGTGCGTTTGCCTTCGCCGAGGTCGCACGCGCGATCAGCGACAAGATGCAGCGGCGGCACCCGCATGTGTTTGCCGATGTCAGCGTCGACGATGCCGACGGCGTGATGCGCAACTGGGACGCGATCAAGCGTGCCGAGCGCGCGGCAAAGGGCGATCAGGACACCTCGGCGCTGGCCGGGATCTCCCGTGGCCTGCCGGAATGGCAGCGGGCGGTGAAGCTGCAGTCGCGCGCGGCCAAGGTGGGGTTCGACTGGCCCGGTCCGCTGCCGGTACTGGACAAGGCGGCCGAGGAACTGCAGGAACTGCGCGAAGAGTTCGAACGCGGTGACATCGTGCGCAACAAGGCGCGCCTGCAGGAGGAACTGGGTGACCTGCTGTTCGTGTGCGCCAACCTGGCGCGCCATGCGGACATCGATCTGGGTGCCGCGCTGCGTGGGGCCAACCACAAGTTCGAACGTCGCTTCCGTTCGATGGAGGCGCAGGCCGAGGCACAAGGCGATTCGCTGGCCGCACTCGATCTGGATGCGCAGGAAGCGCTCTGGCAGCACGCCAAGGCCACCGAAAAAGCGTGAAAACGCTCGGTCTGTTCCTGCTGACCGCGCTGGCCGAGATCATCGGCTGCTACCTGCCGTGGCTGTGGCTGCGCAAGGGTGGCAGTATCTGGCTGCTGTTGCCGGCGGCGGCCAGCCTGGCGTTGTTCGCCTGGCTGCTGACCCTGCACCCGACCGCCAGCGGACGCGTGTACGCAGCGTACGGTGGCGTGTACATCGGCACGGCGCTGTTCTGGCTGTGGCTGGTCGACGGCATCCGTCCCAGCCGTTGGGACATGCTGGGGGCTGCGCTTTGCCTGGCCGGCATGGCGGTGATCATGTTCGGGCCGCGGCAACCGGGGTAAGCCGGCTCGGCGCTCTTTCAACGCGCGTTGCAGCCCAGCGCCGCCAGGTTGATTGCGTCGGCCATGCGCCGGTAGCCCTCGTCGTTCGGGTGCAGATGATCGCGGGTGATGTCCGCCGGCAATGATTCCGTCTGTTTCGGATCACGCAGGGCCGCATCGAAATCCACCACGCCATCGAAGCCGGTGTCCTGGCCACGCGCCCACTGGTTGATCGCGGTGCGGGTGGCGGCCGATACCGGTTCGTAGCGCTCCGAATCGCCGAAGGGCGTCAGTGTGCCGAGATGAGCGCGGATACCATGTGCATGCAGCCGGGTGGCCACCTGGCGGTAGCCCAGCAGCATGTCTGCCGCGCTGCGTCCCGGCAGCGGCTGTGCGCCGCCACCGTGGCGGATGTCATTGATGCCTTCGAACAGGATCACCTGGTCGGCGTCGGCCACTGCGATCACGTCGCGATCCAGCCGTGACAGTGCGCTGTGGCTGCGGCCATGGTCCAGCAGCTTGTTGCCGCTGATGCCCTGGTTGAGCACGACGAAGCGGTCCGGGCACGCCTGCTGCAGGCGCTGGCCCAAGCGCTCGGGCCATTGGTTGAACGAGCCACGTGACGCCGTTGCGCCCTCGGTGATGGAATCACCCAGGGCCACGATCACCTGCGGCCGGTCCGCGCGCTGCACCAGTACCGCAGAGAACACGTTCTGCTGGTAGCCCACGCGCACGCTGTCGGCCACCGCGTCCTGCTTTCCGTCGGCCACCCGCACCACCGTACGGCGCACCGCAGGGCGGGTGGGCTGCGGGAAGTACGCGGTCACGCTGATCTCCTGCAGGGCGGCAACCCGCAAGGGCAGTGCATCACTGAGCAGCGCTGCGCCCACCGGTACGTCGATGGACGTGCGTCCATCGACGGTGACCGGCAGCGCTGCCGCCTTGCCATCCTTCAGGCGCACCCGTACATCTTCCACATGCAGCGGCGTGGTGCCCAGTTCGTTGCTGATGCGCAGCCGCAGCGCATCGCCCCTGCTACCCAGGCGCATGTCCTGGCGCACGGTCTGCGCTGCGAACTGCACGGGCGCGTCAGCGCTGCCATCCTTGCGGTCAGGCGCGGGCGAAGCGGTCCAGGCGGTGACCCAGACCGGTGCGGCCAGCGCCACGGGGGCGGCCACGGCGGTGCCGATGGCCAGGGAAAGCAGGGTGATCCAGCGCTGCATGGGCTTCGATCCGGTCAGGAGAAGTAGGTGCCGCCGTTGACGTCCAGGTTGGCACCGGTGATGAACGCTGCCGCTGCCGACGCCAGGTAGACCGCCGCATCGGCGGCTTCCTCCGGCAGGCCCTGGCGACGCAGCGGCGTCGCGCCGGCCACCGCCGTACGCACTTCCGGTTTGGTGAATTCGTCATGGAAGCGGGTGGCGATCATGCCGCAGCACAGTGCGTTGACGCGGATACCCTTCGGCCCCAGCTCCTTGGCCATGGCCCGGGTGAAGGTCATCACAGCCGCCTTGGCAGTGGCATAGATCGCCGCGCCAGGGCCTCCGCCATCACGACCGGCCTGCGAGGCGAAGTTCACGATCGCCGCGCCTTCGCCCATGTGCGGTACCACGGCGTGGGTGGTCAGGTAGGTGGAGGTCAGGTTGAGGTCGATGACCTTGTGGAAGAACGCTGGGTCGATGTCGGCCAGCGGACGACGCTCGACCATGCCGCCGGCCACGTTCACCAACACGTCGATGCGCTGGCCGAATGCAGCCTGCGTTGCTGCGACCAGGCCGGCCACGGCGGCGGGATCGGTGACGTCGGCGCGGTGGGCGATGGCCTGGCCGCCGGCCGCCTTGATCAGCGCCAGCGTCTCCTGCGCGCTGGCTTCGTCGTTGGCGTAGTTGAGGCAGACGCGTGCACCGGCCGCAGCCAGCTTGATCGAGACGGCACGGCCGATATCACGGCCACCACCGGTGACGATGGCCACCTTGTCCTGGAACGACATGCGGGAAACTCCTTGGTTTGCGGGGGAATGCGAGGGAATGGGGGCTCAACCGTCGGTGCGGTCGAGCTTGTGGATCGGTCCGGTCCACCACCACAGCGCGGCCAGCGACAGCGGCACCAGTGCGGCGACGAGGATGAAAATCGGTGCATAGGAATGGCGGGTCAGCACCGGCACCAGCCAGGTGGTGATCAACGTTCCGGCCACGGCGGCCAGGCCGCCGAGACCGGCCAGCGTGCCCACCGAGCGGCCGTCGAACAGATCGCCGGGCAGGGTCTGGATGTTGCCGATGGCGATCTGGAAACCGAACAGCACTGCTGCAATCGCCAGCACCGCAAACAGCGGCTGGTTGGCCAGTACCGCGCCCAGCAGGGCCGGTGCCATGATCACGCAGCCCAGCGAAATCGACAGCTTGCGCGCACGGTCCACGCTCTGGCCGGCATTGATCAGGCGCCCCGACAGCCAGCCGCCGCTCAGGCTGCCGAGCATGGCGCCGACGAAGGGCACCCAGGCGAACAGGCCGATCTGCTTGATGTCGAAGCCGAAGGTCTCGGCCAGATAGATCGGCAGCCACGACACGAACAGCCACCAGATCGGATCCAGCAGGAAACGGCAGGCGAGCATGCCCCAGCTCTGCCGGTGGGCCAGCAGCGAACGCACGCTGACCTTCGGTGCATCCACGCGTTGCTGGCCAGCCTGGTCTTCCATGATCAGGCGCCGCTCGGCGTCACTCACCCACGGATGCTTGTCCGGGCCGGCGCGATAGACGAACAGCCATGGCAGCAGCCACAGGAAGCCAAGTGCACCGACCAGCACGAAGGTGCCGCGCCAGCCAAGCCACAGGTACATGCCGGCGATGGCCGGTGCCGAAACGATGGCACCGATGGACGCGCCCGCGTTGAAGATGCCCTGTGCGAGGGCACGCTCACGCGCGGGGAACCACTCGGCATTGGCTTTCACCGCGCCGGGCCAGGCACCGGCTTCGCTGATGCCCAGCATCGCCCGCACCACGCTGAAGGAGAGCATGGAGTGGGTGACCGAATGCAGCGCGATCGAGATCGACCACACACTGATCGACAACGCGAACCCCAGCCGCGTCCCGATCATGTCGAACAGGCGCCCGAACAGGAACTGGCCGGCGGCATAGAACAGCATGAACACGGTCACCAGCAGTGCGTAATCGTCCTTGGTCGCGCCGACTTCCCTGGCGATCTCCGGCCACATCACCGCCAGTGCATTGCGGTCGATGTAGTTGATCACCGTGGCCACCGCGATCAGGCCGACGATCAGCCAGCGCACGGCCGAGCGCACCGGCACCTTGCGCAGCGTGGCCACGGCCGAGGGGCCGTTCATCGTGCCTCACCCTTGCTGCGGTCCATGCGCGCATGGCTGCCGCTCCAGCGGTAGGCATGGCCATCCACCGTCACGCTGTGTTCGCCCTTCGCGTCGCTGTCGTCGGCCACGCCGAGTGCGATGCGGGCGCCGCTGGCCAGGCGCAGCTCGAGCACCTCGGCATCATTGCCGCGGGTGCGGCTGATCTGCTTGATGCGGCTGTCGGCACCGTGCACGTACTCGGCGGTGCCGTTGTACTCGCCATGCGGCTCCAGAACGCTGAAGAAGGTCACATCCTTCTGTCCTTCCACGCGCTGCAGCAGCGCCGGTTCGCGGCGCAGGTTGAACTCGGGATCATTGGCACCGCTCTCCACCAGCAACGCCTGCGCCGGCGCGCTGCTGCCGAAGCGGTAGGTGTAGAAGCGTCCGTCGAGCAGCCACGCCAGCGTGCGCGGCTCACTGCCGGCCTTGCTGCGTGCGTCCAGCCACAGGTGCTGGTAGCCGTTGTCGCTGCCGAGCACCGGGCGCTGGGCAGGGAAATGCTCGGCCTCGAAACCGGTGGTGACGATGTGGCCGTTGAAGTGCAGCGGCAGGTCGTAGCGTGCAGCCTTGTCGCCGTGCACCTGCAGCAGGTCCAGCACCACCGGCAGGCCCAGTTCGGGGTGGCGCAGCAGTGCCTGGGTGCGGGTGAACACCACGCCCGGATAGGCATCGCGCATCGTCGCCGAGGCGATCTGGGTATCTGCGTCGGCCTGGAAGAAGCGCACCTGCGGGGCGAGTTCCTCACCGCGCTTCCAGTCGCCCTTGAAGTGGCTCTGCTCGTTCACCACCAGCGTGTTGTGGGCCACGGTCTGCTTGGCCCAGCTGCGGTTCTCGGCCAGATAGATGCCACCGCGCTTGGCTTCCACGTTGAGGAAGCGCGCCGCGCCGTAGTCGGTCACCACGGCGTTGCCATTGTCGTAGAACAGCCAGTTGAGCTTGTCGAAGTGGCCGTGGCCCATGCCCTGCATGGTGTCCTTCTGCACCAGCACCTGGCCGCGTTCGCCGCCCATGCGCAGGATCGCCAGGCCGCCGCGTTCACCGTCCGGGCCGTCGCGCAGCAGCATCGGCCGGTAGTCGAACGGTTTGGCTTTGTTGGCTGCCAACGCCTGCGCCACCTGCAGCCCTTCCGGCGACAGCAGCAGGCGTTTCTGCTGCTGGGCGACCGACAGCAGACGGTCATCGCCGGCCTGCGCATAGGCGATGCCGATGCCAGCCACCAGCTCTTCGGTATCGATGCCCTTGTCCAGGATCGCATCGTTGATCGGGAAGAACAGGCCGTCGTAGCTGGTCTGCACCAGCACGTCCACCGCCTTCAGCAGCACGCCGTCGCGGCGCGCGAAGATCTTCCGCTGCGGCTCGTTGCGTTCGATCGCGTTGGCAAACAGCAGGAACGGCGCCAGCGCATAGCGCTGGTAGTAGGGGCCTTCCTCGTAATACCCATCGGGCGAGAACAGCAGGTCGATCTGCCGCAGGAAACCGAACTGGTCATCCTTGCGGCTGCCGCGCAGCGATTTCTCCACCAGTTCGCGATCACGCAGCACGTAGCCGGTCATGCCGGTGGCGGCCACCGCCCAGGTCGCGTGGTTGTGGATCTGGTCGTAGTTCTTCGGCTCGCTGGCCAGGAACTCGGCCATCGGCCGGAACACCTGCGATTCGATGGTCTGCCGATCCTGCGGCGACAGCGCATCGCGGATCGCGTCGTAGCCCTGGATGGCGTTGACCAGCCAGACCGAATCGTTGAGCACCTGCCAGAACACCCGGCCGGGAATCTGCCCGCGTCCTTCCGGATGCGGGCCGAGGGTCGGGTAGAGCTTGGCGTACTGCAGCAGCATGTCGCGCGAATAGGCGACATAGGCCTTGTCGCCGGTCAGCCGGTACAGGGTGCCGGCGGCCAGCAGGGCCTGGTAGTTGCGCTTGTGCTGCTCATGGGTGCGACCGCCGCCCTTGTCCTTCGGCACCGGCACGTCGATGCCGGCCTTCATCATCTTCTGCAGCGATTTCTGCGTACGCGCCTGTTCCTTGGCGAACCACGGATAGCGGCTGCCTTCGCTGGCCATCTGCTGCCACTGCGCGGCGGTCACCAGTACCGGCGCGGTATCGCCTTGTCGCGCGGCTGCGGCAGGTGCCGCATGCAGCGGTGCCGTCGGCAACAGGGTGAAGGGAGCGGCCAGGGCGAGGGCGAGCGCCAGACGGTGGGAACAAAGGGACAGCGGCTGCAACCTCATCGATCAACTCCGGTGCTGGTGCGTGACAGGGCAACCTCGCCCACCTTGGGATACCAGTCCACCCCCGTCTGTTCGCGCGGGGTCATTGCCAGCGCCGGATCGGCGCCGAGGGTGGGCAGGGGCGTTGCCGGCACCCACAGGCTGCTGGCGGCCTGCTGCAGGGTAATGCTGGCGCTGCTCACCCCGCCCGGGAACACGCTGCTGGCCTGCGGCGACTGCACGTTGTTGCTGAAGGCGATACCGGCCAGCGAACTGGCCGCATTCGGTGGATTCTTGCTGGTGCGGTTGACGATCAGGTTGCCGCTGAAGTGGCTGTTGCTGGCGGCAACCACGATCCCCTTGGTTTCGTCATGGCCCACACCGAAGCTGATCTTCGCCACGTCGACGAAGGTGTTGCGGCTGATGGTCGCGTTGACCACCGGCGCGTAGCCGGACAACGGCGGATTGGCCTGTGCATCCATCACCGCCAGTGCCGAGCGGTTGCTGGAGCCGGCCAGCCGTTCGAAGTAGTTGTTGCTGACGGTCTGGTCGGCATTGATGATGCGCACGCCGCCGGTGCCGGCCTTGTCGTCGCCGAGGAAGAGGTTGTCGACCACCCGGTTGCCGTTGCCATGGCGCAGAGTCAGCGCGCCGGCCGAACGATAGAACACGTTGCTGCGGAAGGTATTGCCGCCGGACTTGCTGGAGACGATCTCGGTCTCGCCATCGCAGCCCTCGAACCAGTTGTGCTCCACCGTGCTGTTGGAATCGCTCAGCGAGGTGTCGCTGGTGCCGACACGGATCGTCTCTCCGCCATTGACGCCCAGCGCTGGCCGCGGGCCGAACCAGTTGTGGTCGATGCGGTGCTGGTTGTCCAGGCCCTGGGTGGCATCGCGCACCACCACCACCGTCGGGCCAGCGTTGGTCTTGCCGCGCAGCTGGCTGTGGTCGAGGCGGTTGTTGCTGCCGTACAGCGACACCCAGTAGTCCTGGTCGCTGCCATCGGGGTTGCTGTAGTCATCGATGACCAGGCCGGTGACGCGGCTGTGGCTGGCCACTGCCTTGCTCGACTCGCGGAACGCCACCACGGCGTCACCCGGGGTGTAGCCGTTGCGGAATACCAGGTTGGAGACCTGCAGGTAGCTGCCGGCCAGGCGCAGGTCCGACCCCCCGCTGAGGATCACCTTGCCCGGCGTCTGCGCGCGCAGCACGATCGGTGCGGCGGCGGTGCCCTGGCCCTTCAGCAGCAGGCGCGCATCGGTCCAGGTGCCATCGGCCAGCACGATTTCATCGCCGGGTTGCAGTGCGGCAGCGGCGGTGGCGAACTCGGCGGCATCATGGACCAGCCAGCTCGCAGCGTTCGCCGGCAAGCTGGTCAGGCAGTATGCCAGTCCAATTGCCAGGCAATATCCAAGGGCGGGTTTCGAAAGGCGGTGCGAAGTCGGTTGAATGCGCATGAAGTCCTTCCAGAGACGGCGGTGCCGCGGTTTCGGAGTGGGTGTGCATACCACTTGGTAGGTGTGTTGTAAGCCACGTTGCGCGCAAAGTCATGCTGCATCAGCACATGAAATGCCGGGCAACCGGTCTGAATCAAAGGTATTACGAAAAATCCAGTCCAGTTGGTTGACATTTCTGTGTCGGCGTGTCGAAGCTGCGTCCCACGCCTACCGTCCGGGCGATCCTTTGGGAGGAGGAAAACCATGCGGCAACCAGCCGGAGTTGTACGTCGTACACCGTTGTCACCCACACCGCTGATCGTGGCACTGCTCGCTGCGTTGGCGGCTTCACCGGCCGTGCAGGCGCAGTCTGCCGGTAGCGGTTCCGGGCAGGACGCCACCACCCTGGACCAGGTCCAGGTCACCGGCATCCGCGAATCGATGCAGAGCTCGATCAACAAGAAGCGCGACGACACGGTGATCGCCGATGTGTTGTCGGCCGATGACATCGGCGACCTGCCCGCGCCATCTCTGGCCGATGCGATCGAAACGCTGACCGGTGCCGCCTCGACCCGCGACAAGACCGGCGCATCGGAAATCTCGATCCGTGGTCTCGGCGCCTTCCTCAGCAGCACCAACTTCAACGGCCGCGAGATCACCAACGGCAGCGGCGACCGCTCGGTGAACTTCAACATGTTCCCGGCCGAGCTGATCAATACGGTGGCGATCTACAAGACCCAGCGTGCCGACATCATCGAAGGCGGTGTCGCCGGCACCATCGGGCTGGAAACGGTCAAGCCGCTGGAGTACGGCAAGCGCTCGGCGCAGATCGATCTGCGCGGCAGCTGGGCCGAGTATGACAAGAAGTACCGCGACGACGATGGCATCGGTTATCGCGGTACCGCCAGCTACATCGACCAGTTCGAATTCGGCAACGGCCAGAAGCTCGGCATCTCGCTGGGCATCCAGCGGCTGGAGGGCACCGATCCGGAGGAGAGCATCACCAGCGGCTCCACCTGGTATGCCTGCGATGGCAGGCAGAACGTGGCCAATGCCAACTGCAATGAAGTCAGCGCCCAGGCCATCGCCAACGGCGCGCCGTACTACCTGGTGCCAAGCAGCCGCATCTATCGCCTGAAGCAGGAACGCAATGATCGCCAGAGCGAATTCGCGGCGATCCAATGGCGGCCCAACGACGTGGTCGAGGTCAACCTCGATTTCGAACATACCGAGCGCAACTGGGACGAGGACCGCAGCGACCTGAGCCTGTCCAATGCACGACGCGGCATCACCCAGCGCGAGGTGGACGAGGACGGCATCGTCCGCCACCTGCATGGCAGCACTTCCATCGATTCGACCTCCAACCGCTACTGGCGCGGCGAGGAATACACCGGTGGTGGCCTCAATCTGATCCTGCGCCCCAGCCCGGCCTGGGAGCTGTCCACCGATCTTTCCTATTCGCATACCAACCGCCTGGACAGCGAGCGCATGACCCGGCTGCGCGCCAACCAGCGCGACGTCAACAATGCCATCGTGCCGGGCATCAGCAGCGGCGCCACCGGCTATGTCGACTACGACTGGGACTGGCATGGCGAGGTGCCGAGCGTCGCGCTGGCGCCGAACTTCGACCCGAACAACTGGGATGCCTACACCGGCGCGGCGCGGGTGACCTCCAGCGCGACCGAGAACGACCACAAGATCAAGGCCGGCCGCTTCGATGCCAGCTTCATGCCCGAGTCCGGTTTCTTCACCCGCATCAAGGGCGGCGTGCGCGCCAGCCAGGCCGACTACCGCCTGCGCGACAACACCCTGGTGACCGACTACGACCAGCGCGTAGCGGCCGACAAGGCGAAGATCATTGCCGCCAACCGTGCCTGCCGTGCACCGTTCCCGCAGGACGATTTCATGGATGCGGCCAGCGGCAATACGATCTCCTCGTGGGCGTACTTCGATCCGAGCTGCCTCTACGCGTCCTTCCGCGGCACCAGCGACAGTGGCCTGGACCCGGACTTCCAGGACCCGAACAACGTCGATGTGATCGAGAAAACCCGCGCGCTGTACCTGATGGGTGAATTCAGCAGCACGCTGTTCGGCCTGCCGGTCACCGGCAATGTCGGCCTGCGCTGGGTCAAGACCGACGTGCGTTCGGAAGGCGTGCGCACCGACCTGGCGGTCATCGACAACGGCGACGGCACGATCCGCTTGCAACCCACTGGTGATTTCACCACCCAGGTGTTCAAGGCGGGCAACGACAAGCTGCTGCCAAGCCTGAATGCCGCGTTCGAGCTGAAGCCGGACCTGTTGCTGCGGGTGGGCGCGTACCGGGCGATGTCACGCCCGGATATCGCCGCACTCGGTGCCGGGCGAACCATCAATGTCAGCAGCGATGCCACCTATACCGGCCTGGCCGACGCGCTGGACGACATCAGTGCCAGCGGCAATCCGGCTGCGCAGCCGCTTATGTCCTGGAACGGCGATGTCTCGCTTGAGTGGTATGCGAACCCGGATACGCTGCTGGCCGGTGCGGTGTACTGGAAGCAGTTCAACGGCGGCACCGCCACCGCGCTGGTGCCGGAGACCTACACCCTCAACGGACAGACGGTGACCGTACCGGTGCGCCAGCAGGTGACCACCGATGAAGACAGCACCCTGACCGGTATCGAGCTCAGTGCCACCCACCGGTTCTCGTACCTGCCCAAGCCGTTCGATGGCCTTGGCTTCAAGGTCAGCTACAACTATGCCGACGCCGACTACCAGACCCAGGATTCGCGGTTGGGCGAGCAGTTGGCCGCCGATGGATCGATCATTCCGGCCATCGTTCCGCCGGCCGGCCTGAGCGGCTTCTCGCGGCATGTGCTGTCCGGTTCCCTCTACTGGGATGTGGGCCGCTTCAACATCCAGGCCATCGGCAAGTTCCGTTCGCACTATTACCAGGACTTCACCGGCAACACGGCGCAGCAGAACCGCTACTACGATGACAACACCAGCGTCGACCTGCGTCTGCGTTACCGGGTGAACAAGCAGCTGTCGCTGTCGCTGGAACTGATGAACCTGACCGACGAGCCACGCGTGGCGTACCAGCCGCTTTACGGGAATTTCCGCGAGGTGGTGAGCTACGGGCGGCGCGCGTATTTCGGTGTACGATACAAGTTCTGAACAGGGCGGCGCGGCCAATGGTCGCGCCGTCGCTCCAACCGGACCCGCACCGTGCCCGGTGGCCGGGGACGGGCCCGGAGGGAACCGCCAAGGGTCAGCCGCATGTCCGCCAACCGTCTCTACCAGACCATCGCCGCCAAGCTCCGCAAGCTGATCGAGGATGGCGAATATCCGTCGGGTTCGCGCCTTCCGGGCGAACGTGAACTTGCCGAACGCTTCGGCGTCAGCCGGGTCACCATCCGTGAGGCGGAAATCGCCCTGGAAGCGCAGGGCTGGATCGCGATCCGTATCGGTTCGGGCGTCTATGTGAAGCCGCGCCCGGCCCAGGCTGCCGGCGGGCTGCCCGATATCAGCGCCTTCGACCTGACCGCGGCGCGTGCCGTGTTCGAAGCGGAAGCTGCAGCGCTGGCGGCAAGCAATATCGATGAGGCCGGCATCGCCGAGCTGCAGGTGCTGGCTGAAGCGCTGTGCCGGCGTGACCTTACCGATGAAGAGGCCGGCGACTACGACCGCCGCTTCCACCTGGCCATCGCCCGCCTGTCGGGCAACCCGGTGGTCGAGTATTTCGTGCAGCAGATCTGGCGCATGCGCAGCGAGCTGCCGCGGGTGACCGAGGTCTACGCACGGGTGTGCCATGACGATGGTGCCAGCCGCGCCGACGAGCACATGGCGATCTTCGAGGGGCTGCGCGCGCGCGATCCCGTCGCTGCACGCAATGCGATGCGCCATCACTTCCAGCGCCTGTTCGAGGCGATGCTGGAGGCGACCGAAAGCCAGGCGCTGGCCGAGATCCGCCGGCAGACCCAGCAGGACCGCGAGCGCTTCCTGGCCACGACCCGGATCTGAGCGGGTTCATCCTGCAGCGCCGGGCCACGCTCGGCTGCTTTCGGCTGGAACGTGCGGTACCCGCACCGCCTGCATCCACGCGCTATGCTGGGCTCCGGACGTCTCCCATAAGGAAAGCGCGATGTTCCCGACCATGTTCTTCAGCGCGGTGCTGGCCTTCGTGGCCGTGGTCATCCTGTTCAAGGCAGTGCGGATGGTGCCACAGGGCTATGAATGGACCGTCGAGCGGTTCGGCCGTTACACCCACACCATGTCGCCCGGCCTGCATTTCCTGATCCCGATCGTCTACGGGGTGGGGCGCAAGGTGAACATGATGGAACAGGTGCTGGACGTGCCCGGCCAGGAAGTGATCACCAAGGACAACGCCGCCGTGCGCGTCGATGGCGTGGTGTTCTTCCAGGTACTGGACGCGGCCAAGGCCGCCTACGAGGTATCGGTGCTGGAAGTGGCGATGATCGCCCTGGTGCAGACCAACATCCGTACCGTGATCGGCTCGATGGACCTGGATGAATCGCTCAGCCAGCGCGAGGTGATCAACGCCAAGCTGCTCAGCGTGGTCGATCATGCGACCAACCCGTGGGGCGTGAAGGTCAACCGCATCGAGATCCGCGACATCCAGCCGCCGCGCGACCTGCTCGATGCGATGGCACGGCAGATGAAGGCCGAGCGCGAGAAGCGCGCGCAGATCCTCGAGGCGGAAGGTTCGCGGCAGTCTGAGATCCTGCGTGCCGAAGGCGAGAAGCAGGCTACGGTGCTGGAGGCGGAGGGGCGGCGCGAGGCCGCATTCCGCGACGCCGAAGCACGCGAGCGCCTGGCCGAAGCCGAAGCGAAGGCGACCCAGGTGGTGTCGGCGGCGATCGCCGACGGCGACGTCCAGGCCATCAACTACTTCATCGCCCAGAAGTATGTGGAAGCGTTCAAGGAACTGGCCACGTCGCCGAACCAGAAGCTGGTGCTGATGCCGATGGAGGCCAGCGGAGTGATTGGTTCGATCGCCGGCGTGGCCGAGCTGGCCAAGCAGGCCCTGTCCAACCAGGAAACCCGGCCGCCGGCAAAGCGGCCGCCACCGATTGGAGGCTGACATGCGCTGGGAAGTCGTTGCCTGGGGTGCGTTGGCCTTGCTGCTGTTCGCCGCCGAAGCGCTGGCGCCCGGCGCGTTCATGCTGTGGATCGGCATCGGTGCGGCGGCGGTGTTCGCGCTGGTAGCGGTGTTCGCCGATATCCCGGTGCTGTGGCAGGTGGTCGCTTTCGTGGTGCTGAGCGTGCTGTCCATCCAGTGCTACCGGCACTGGGGCAAGCCGCGTGCGCGGCAGAGCGACGCGCCGCTGCTGAACCGCCGCGCTGAACAGCTGGTCGGGCGGGTGGTGCCCTTGCAGCAGGCCATCGTTGCCGGGCAGGGCAGGGTCAGCATCGACGACGCGTCGTGGCAGGTGAGTGGGCCGGAGCTGCCGGCCGGCACGCTGGTGCGGGTGGTGGCGGTGCAGGGCAGTGCGCTGGTGGTCGAGGCGGTCGCCTAGGGTTTCCAGCCAACGGCGCAGCCCCTCGTGTGTGGCCGCTGAAAGCAGATGCTGGGTTGGGTCGGGCGGGTGGGCTGTGCAGGGGGCGCCGCAAGTACGTCCTTGTAGGCTTGGCCGCGGCATCCATGCCGCGGACACCGCCGCCGGTCGCTGCGCTCTGTGTGCCCGGGGTCGGATCCCTTTCCGCAGGCAATGGCTTCGACACTTCTCTCCATATATGTATCGACATCCACAACCGCTCTTGCCTTCCGTCCCGTCATCGGGAACCTGTCGGGGTGGGGCGGTGTGGGGTGGAGGGACCGCAGGCGCCATGGATGGCGCCTACGAGCCTACACGGACGTACTTGCGGCGCGTCCCGCAACCCCACATCGCCCCACCAGCCCACAGACGTCGCCGAGCCGATACGCTTTGGCCGTTGCCGTTGCCTGGCTTACAAAGCGCCCGCCGGCCGCAGGCCGGCCAACATCCCCCCGCTGCGCTGCGGCGCGACCTGCGGCCGACCGATCTGGGATAATGCGCGTTCTTGTTTCCTCTGCTGCCGGACCCGGTCATGACCCAGAAGACGCTGCTCAACGATACCCACCGCGCCCTTGGCGCCAAGATGGTCGATTTCGGGGGTTGGGACATGCCCATCCACTACGGCTCGCAGCTGGACGAGCACCACCTGGTGCGTCGTGAGTCGGGCGTGTTCGACGTCAGCCACATGACCGTGGTCGACCTGCGCGGCGACCAGGTCAAGCCGTTCCTGCGCCGCCTGCTGGCCAACTCGGTCGACAAGCTCAAGGCCACCGGCAAGGCGCTGTACTCGTGCATGCTGAATCCGCAGGGCGGCGTCATCGACGACCTGATCGTCTATTACTTGGGCGAGGACTTCTTCCGCATGGTGGTCAACGCCTCCACCCGCGAGAAGGATCTGGCGTGGCTGCGCGAGCAGGCTGCGCCGTTCAACGTCTCGGTCGAACAGCGTCCGGACCTGGCGATCCTCGCCGTGCAGGGGCCGCAGGCGCGCGACATCGTCATCGGCCTGGCCCGCGAAGCCGACCGTGAGTCGCTTGGCAAGCTCGGCCGTTTCGCCGCGCTGCAGGTGCAGTCCGACGACGGCGTTGAACTGTTCGTCGCCCGCACCGGCTACACCGGCGAAGACGGTTTCGAGATCCTGCTGCCGCAGGATGCCGTGGTCGCGTTCTGGAACCGCCTGCTTGCTGCCGGCGTGAAGCCGGCCGGTCTTGGCGCGCGCGATACCCTGCGCCTGGAAGCCGGCATGAATCTGTACGGCCAGGACATGGACGAAGCAATCAGCCCCTACGAAGCGGCGCTGGCCTGGACGGTGTCGCTGGACGAGGGCCGCGACTTCATCGGCCGCGACGTGCTGGAGGCGCAGAAGGCGGCTGGCAACGCACGTCAGATGATCGGCCTGGTGATGGATGAGAAGGGCGTGCTGCGCCATGGCCAGGCGGTCACCACTGCCAGCGGCCAGGGCGAGATCCTGTCCGGCACCTTCTCGCCGACCCTGGCCAAGGGCATCGCATTCGCGCGCGTGCCGGCCGGTGAACTCGGTCAGGTCACCGTCGACATCCGCGGCCGTCAGGTGCCGGTGCGGGTGGTCAAGTTCCCGTTCGTGCGCGAAGGCCAGGCCCAGCCCGGCGTGCTTGGCGACGCCTGATCCAAACATGCCGGTCGTCACTGCCAGCAGTGGCGGCCGGTTGGTTACACTAGCCCCGTTTTTTCCACCCCCTGCATATCTCTGGAGCAGTCCCATGAGCGAGATCCCCGGCGACCTCAAGTTCCTCAAGTCCCATGAGTGGGCCCGTGTCGAAGGCAATGGCCGCGTGACCGTCGGTATTTCCGACCACGCCCAGGGCCTGCTGGGTGACCTGGTCTACGTCGAGCTGCCCGAAGTCGGCGCGACCGCCAAGGCCAACGAGCAGATCGCGGTCGTCGAGTCGGTGAAGGCCGCCTCCGACGTCTACAGCCCGATCAGCGGCACCATCGTCGAGGTCAACTCGGCACTGGCCGACAAGCCGGAAACCATCAACGAAGACGCCTACGGCGATGGCTGGATGTTCGTCGTCGAAGTGTCCAACAGCGACGAGCTCAACGAGCTGCTGGACCCGGACGCGTACGCCGAAGGCCTGGAAGACGAAGAGCACTGAGTCGTCGTTTCCCCGGTACGAAAACGGCCACCCTCGGGTGGCCGTTTTCGATTTGGAGGAGGCTTCGAACTTATGCCGGCCGGTTCGCCGCATGCCATCGCCATGGCATCAGTCGGTGTTGAGCGCGGCCAAAAGGCGTGCGCAGTTTTGCGCAAATCCGCGTTTCCACCCCCGCGGCGGCGCGCCCGGATGTGAAAAGTTTTTGGCCTTGTTGCAGGTCCGTTGTGCTGGCGTTGGCGCGTGCGCTGCCATGCATGGCCGCGCCGCCGCGTAGCGTTCTGCTTCAGGCCCCTACATGACGCAGAGTGCTTATTTCAAGTGTTTTTTCTTCGCTGTTCGTGCGCAGTTGATGGCAGCGACGATGCGCGATGCAGTGTTTGCCGGCGCTCGCGGAGGAACATCGGCAGGCGCGGGAAGGGCTTCCGGGACGCGGCGGATGTGAAAATTTTTCGCGGGGGTTGTTGACAGTAAAAAAAACCGTGATTAGGTTTCGCCTCAGCAGACCTTGCCTGCCAAACCGAGTGCGCAGAATCAATCGTCCGATGCGAAGCAGCCCCTCGAAGACCACCGCGATCCTCAAGACGGTGGACATGGCTCCGCTTCCCCCGGAGAAATGCAAGGCGACCCCTGTTCCGATGCCTGCTCCGCCGATCGTGGCGGGCATCACCGCATCCGTAACGGCGCGCCCGACGCGCCGGCGGTCCCCGCACGCAGCATGGGCGGGTTTGATCCACCTGGGCGTTTCAACTCCCTATCACTGACGAGGAGCCATCACCATGGCAACCAAGAAAGCTGCGAAGAAAAAGCCCGCCGCCAAGAAAGCGGTGAAGAAGGTCGCCAAGAAGGCCGCTGCCAAGAAGGCAGTGAAGAAGGTCGCGAAGAAGGCGACTGCCAAGAAGGCAGTGAAGAAGGCTGCCAAGAAGGTCGCCAAGAAGGCCACGGCGAAGAAGACAGTGAAGAAGGCTGCGAAGAAGGTAGCCAAGAAGTCCACTGCCAAGAAGGCCGTAAAGAAGACCGCGAAGAAGGCCGTCAAGAAGGTAGCCAAGAAGGCCACCAAGAAGACTGCCAAGAAAGCCGCCAAGAAGACCACTGCCCGCAAGCCGGCCAAGAAGGTCGCCAAGAAGGCAGTGAAGAAGGCGACAAAGAAGACCGCCAAGAAGGCAGTGAAGAAGACTGCGAAGAAGGCGACCAAGAAGGCTGCCCCGAAGAAGGCTGCCAAGAAGGTTGCCAAGCGCAAGCCGGCCGCCCGCAAGAAGAAGGCCGCTCCGGTGGCCCTTCCGGCAACTCCGGCACCGCTGATCTAAGTACTTCCCGATAGCCGTACCCTGAGACCCCTTCCCCGACTGCCCAGCGGGGAGGGGGTTTTTTTATGGGCTGTGTGCGCCTGGCCAGCTGCGTTCACCCGCTGCGTCGCAGGGAAACCGCTCGACCAGGAAATCCACGAAGCTGCGCAGCCGGGTTGAGTGATACCGGTCGTGCGGATAGACCACGTGCATGGGCCTACCGCGCCGGCCATGTTCCGGCAGCAACGGGACCAGGCCACCCGCATCGATGTCTGCTGCCAGCAGCAGGCTCGACTGCAGGATGATGCCCAGGCCCTGCAGCGCGGCCAGCCGCAACGCTTCGCCGTTGTTGATCTGCAACCGTCCCGAAGGCGGCGCTGGCAATGCCACTTCGTTGCCCAGCCAGTGCGACAGCGCAGCAGGATCCAGCGACAGGCATTGATGCTGCTGCAGCTCCTGCGCGTTGTGCGGCGTGCCATGCCGTGCGAGATAGGCCGGCGATGCACACAGGGTCAGCCGGTAGGCGCTGAGCGGACGCGCTACGAGATGCGTGGCGTCGGCCAGCGTGCCGATGCGGATGGCGGCCTCGAACCCCTCATCGGCCAGTTCGACCACGCGATCGGTCAGGACCAGTTCGACACTGACCTCGGGGTAGCGGTCCATGTAGGTCGACAGTGCCGGCACCAGCGCATGCGTGCCGAAGATCACCGGTGCACTGATCCGCAGCGTGCCCGCCGGTGCCAGGTGGTGATGCTGGGCCTGCGCATCGGTTTCCTCCACCAGGCGCAGGATCTCTTTGCAGCGGCCGAAGTAGGCCTCACCGAAAGCGGTCATATGCTGCCGACGGGTCGTGCGGTTCAACAACTGCATGCCCAGCCGTTCTTCCAGGGCGCGCAGGTGCTTGCCGGCCATCGTCGCGGAGATGTCCAGTGCCGATGCCGCGGCACTGAGGCTGCCCTTTTCCACGGCCAGCACATAGACCTGCATGCTCTCCAACAGGTTCATCTGACACCCCGGGTTCTGAATGTTGAAACCTCGCCGGAGTTTATCAATCGAGGGTGTTCAAAGAGCATGTCCGCACGGCCAGATGGGCCGGCAGAACTGGCAGGGCAACACATGAAACTGGATCTTGAAGGACGTACCGCGCTGGTCACCGGCGCAGGCAGTGGCATCGGCGCAGGTGTTGCGCGGGTACTGGCGAGGCAGGGTGTGCGCGTGGCGATCACCGCGCGGCGGCAGGCGCCGTTGCAATCGGTGGCGGCCGCGATCGAGGCGGCGGGTGGACCGGTACCCGTCGTGTTGGTGGGCGATCTGACCGACGCCGACGATGTGCAGCGCATCGCCAGCGCTTCGCTGCAGGCGCTGCAGCACGTGGACATCCTGGTCAACGCGGCCGGTGGCGCACGGTTGGCCGGGGTGGCCGCAGCAGACGAGGTGTGGGACGAGGCGATGGCACTGAACTTCTCGGCGGCACGACGGCTGACGCAGGCGTTGCTGCCGTCGATGCGGGCCAATGGCTGGGGGCGTGTGATCAACCTCAGCGGGTCGATGGAGCCGCGTGCGGTGAATGCCGCGAGCCCGGCGAAGGCGGCGCTGCATCTGTGGAGCAAGGGGCTGTCCTGCGATGTGGCGGGCGAGGGCATCACCATCAACTCGATCGCGCCGGGGCGGATCAACAGCGCGCAGATCCTGGATCGGCTGCATCCCACGGAAGAGAGCCGGCGTGAGTTCATCGCCCGCAACATCCCGATGGGGCGTTTCGGCGAACCAGAGGAGGTGGCGCACCTGGTTGCGTTCCTGGCGTCGCCGTTGGCGGGGTACATCACCGGGGCGGTGATTCCGGTGGATGGCGGAATGCACTACTTCGCCCACTAGCATCCCGGGCGCGCCTGATTCTACGAAACGGTGAAGGCAGGGATGCTCAGCGCTGCGTAAACAAGCGAAAAGGGCGACCCGTAGGCCGCCCTTCTGTTTACGGTCGAGCTCGCCAGCTCAGCGCGGCGAGGCCACCGCGCGGTTGCCCGAAGCGCCCTTGCCCTTGCGCTTGTCCTGCTGTGCCGGGGTGGCGCCCTCGGCCATCAGGTTGTCGCCGCCGAAGTCGGTGTCCACGTCCAGCCAACGCTGCGACGGCAGGCCGAGGGCTGCGTCGAGCACGGTCGGCAGCAGGCCGCTGGGCAGGCCGCTTTCACCGTTCCACATGATGGCGATGCCGAGGTCGCGCTCGGGCACCAGTGCAACAAGGCCGCGGTAGCCCTGCACCGCGCCGGCATGGAACACGACATCGTGACCGGCGTAGTCGAAGGTGCGCCAGCCCAGCGCGTAGCCGGCCGAGTGCAGGCGTTCGCGGCGCCAGCCCGAACGCATCTCGCCCGGTGTGTTGATCAGGCTGGAGTGCAGCGTGGCCAGCAGCGGCGCCGGCAGCACGTCCGGACGGTGGCCGGTATGGGCCAACAGCCACTGCGCCATGTCACTGGCACTGGCGTTGACGCCGGCAGCAGGGGCGACGCGGTAATAGGTCGGCTTCGGCGTCAGCGACACCCAGCCATTGCGGCTGCGCACGTGCGGGCGCGCCCAGCGCGAGCTGGCCTGGATGCCGGCCAGGCCGAGGCTGGCATCGTTCATGCCGAGCGGCTTGAAGATGCGGCGTTCGACCGACTGCTCGTAGAAGCTGCCGGAGGCGGCATACACGACGTCGCCGATCAGGCTGAAGGCCACGTTCTGGTAGGCGTAGCAGTCGCCCGGCAGGCACTTCAGGCTGGTGTTGGCCAGCTTCTGGGTCAGCGCGTAGTACTCGGCATTGCCTTCGATGTCGCGATCATAGGCGTTGTACGGCAGGCCGACGCGGTGGCTGAGTACATCGGCCACGGTCAGGCGGTCGGTGGCCTCCGGCGAGTTCAGGCGGAAGCCCGGCACGTAGTCGGTGACCTTGCTGTCCCAGCGCAGGGTACCGTCGTTGACCAGCAGGCCGGCCATGGTGCCGGCAAAGGCCTTGGACAGCGACGCCAGGCGGAACACGGTGTGGGCGTCGACCGGCAACGGGTTGTTGACGTCGGTGACGCCGTAGCCGCGCGCGCTGAGCACGCGGCCGCCCTGCACGATGGCTACTGCCATGCCCGGCACGCGCTCGCCATAGGTGAGCTGCTGCGCCATCGATTCGATGTTGGCGACGTTGAAACCGGCAGCGGGCAACTGCACCTGCGGCACCAGCCCGGTGCGGTAGGCCGCAGGCTGGGTGTGGGCGACGGCGCCACCGGCAGCGGTTTCGATGTTGGTCGGCATCGGCGGCAAGGCCGGCGGGGTCTGCGCGGTGGTGGACAAGGCAAGGGGCATCAACATGCCCAGCAAACCGGTGGCCGCCGAACGGATCGGACGACGCAGGCTGTTCTTTTTCATCGGTTGGAACCCGTGCGCGACTGCTGGGGTTGATTCTAGCGCCGCTTTTCGCCTGTGCACAAACAAAGCGAAGATGAATGCGCATCTCGTTGAAAAAGTTGGATTTTTGACGCCAGAAAAGCGTGTATCACAAGGTGTCCGCCGGGCCAGTCCGTGACACTGCGTTGCAGCCATCGGCGCCGCCTGCGCTGGCGATGTTGCAGTGCATTGGATAACGTACGCGCTTCACTGCCCCCGGAGCCTGCCATGCCGCTGTCCAACCGCCGTTTGCGGGCGAGGGGAGCCGCGTGAGCGCGGCGCGGGAGAGCGGGGCACTGAAGGGCCTGCTGGCCGCGCTGCGCGAGTCGCCGGCGCTGTGGTGGTCGTTCCTGTACTTCTTCTGCCTGCTCAGCGGCTACTACGTGCTGCGGCCGGTACGCGAGGCGATGGCCGCTTCGGCCGACCTGGAGACGGTGTTCCCGGCGGCGTTGATCGCCTGGTTCGCCAGCCATGGCATCGCCCTGAAGGACTTCGTCCTGCAGTTCCTGTTCTCCTGCGTGTTCGTGATCATGCTGGTGCTGCAGCCGGTCTATGGCTGGCTGGTCAGCCGCTTCCCGCGGCGGGTGTTCCTGCCGACGGTGTACGGCTTCTTCATCGCCACCCTGCTGGGCTTCTACGCACTGTTCGACAGCGGCGTACCGGGGCGGGGCATGGCGTTCTTCTTCTGGATCACCGTGTTCAACCTGTTTGCGGTCGCGGTGTTCTGGAGCTTCATGGCCGATGTGTTCTCCAATGCGCAGGCGCGGGCCTACTACGGCTACATCGGTGCGGCCGGCACTGTTGGCGCCTTCCTCGGCCCGATCATCACCAGTGCGCTGGTGCAGCGGGTGGGCATCGCCAACCTGATGCTGGTTTCGGCCGGCTTCCTGGTCGTGTGCCTGTTGTGCATCTGGCGCCTGCGGCACTGGGCGGTGCTGCGCGAGCGTGAGCAGCAGCTGGTGTCGGGTGAGCAGCCGATGGGCGGCAGCGTGCTCGATGGCCTGAAGCTGATCGTGCGCGAGCCCCTGCTGCGCTGGCTGGCGATCATGGTGGTGTTCGGCGTGGGTGTCGGCACCTTGCTGTACAACCAGCAGGCCAGCATCGTGCGTGCCTCGTTCAACGATGCAGGCGCTGCCACCGCCTTCTTTTCGCGCATCGACCTGGCGGTGAACGCGCTGGCGCTGTTGATGCAGCTCGGGCTGACCCGCTGGCTGCTGTCGCGCCACGGCATCGCCCCGGCGTTGCTGATTCCCGGTTTTGCGATCCTGATCGGCTTCTCGGTGCTGGCCGCATCGCCGATGCCGCTGATGGTGGCGGTGGTGCAGGTGATGACCCGCGCCAGCGAGTTCGCCCTGGCCAAGCCTGCCCGCGAAACCATCTACACCCGCGTGGACCGGCAGTGGCGCTACAAGGCCGGCGCGGCGATCGACACGGTGGTGTACCGCGGCGCCGACCTGACCTTCGCCTGGCTGCACAAGGGGCTGTCGTTGTTCGGTTCACACGTGGTGTTCATCGGTGGTGTAGCCGTCGCCGGCTTGATGACCCTGGCGGCGTTCGGTGTGCTGCGCGAAGAGAAGAAGCTGCCGCGCGACCGTTGATTTTCCGGGGTCGGATCCCTTTCCCGCAGGGTAAGGGATCCGACCCCATTCTCCATCCCTGTCCAAGGAACTGCCCATGTACTGGATCGCGCTCGCCCTGACCCTGCTGGTCGCCCTGCTGCACGTTTATTTCCTGGTGCTGGAGATGTTCCTGTGGACCCGGCCGCTGGGCCTGAAGACGTTCCGCAATTCACCGGAGAAGGCGGAGACCACGCGCGTGCTGGCGGCCAACCAGGGCCTGTACAACGGCTTCCTGGCGGCGGGCATCGTGGTGGGGCTGGTGCTGGCGCAGCCGGTGCTGGTGACGTTCTCGCTGGTGTGCGTGGTGGTGGCGGGGTGCTATGGCGCCTACAGCGTGAGCCGGCGCATCTTCATGATCCAGGCGGTGCCGGCGATCCTGGCGTTGGTGTTTCGCGCACTGGCGTGATTTCCGGCCAACGGCACAGCCCCTCGTGGGTTGGTCGCGTAGAGCAGTTCATGTGTTTGGTGGGACGGGTGGGCCGTGCAGGGGACGCTGCAAGTACGTCCTTGTAAGCTCGATGGCGCCATCCATGGCGCCAACGCCCCTGCACGGCCCACCCGTCCCACCCCTGACAGGTTCCGTGCGCGGCCAGCCCACGGAGAAGAAAAGAAGATCAAGAGCAACAGCGGGTCGCTGCGCTCGTGGGTTCTGCGCGCATGAAAAAAGCGGCCGCCGGGCCGCTTTTTTGCTTTTGCTCTTCTTTTTCTCTTGCGTGGGTGGACGCCGCAGCGATCTGTCAGAGGCCGGAGGGGTGGGATGCGCAGGGGCGTAAGCGCCATGGATGGCGCGCCCGAGCCTACAGGGACGTATTCACGGCGTCCCCTGGGCATCCCACCCCTCCGGCCCAACCGATGAACCGCTTTTCAGCATCCACCCACGAGGGGCTGCGCCGTTCGCGGCAACATCACTTCGCCGGCGACACCCACATGTCGATGATCGCGCTGAACACCTCCGTCCCCGCGCGGTCGCGCACACTCACCGTCACCGGCAACGCATAGCCTTCGGTCGCCACCACGATCGGCTGCGCCGGCAATGCCGTCGCCTGCAGCGTGCCGCGCGCCTTGGCCAGGTACTGCACCTGCATGCCCTTCGGGATCCAGCGCATGCCCTTGGGCAGTGACGCATCGACCATCAGCCCGGCGGTCAGTTCGGCCAGGTTGCACATTGCGATCGCGTGCACCGTGCCGATGTGGTTGCGCACCTTGCGGCGGTCGGCCAGCGTGCCCTCGCAGCGGCCGTTCTCCAGGTGCGTGATGCGCGGGGCGATGCTGGCGAAATAGGGCGCCTTGAAGCACACCGCGCGCGAGAACAGCCAGGCACCGGCAGGCCAGCGCTGCAGGCGGTGGTAGAGCGAAAGCAGGGGCGTGGACATGGCGGTTTCCGGTCGGCGGACAAAGCGACGGCGGGCCAGGCCCGCCGTCGAGGCAACGCGTGTCGCGGGCGATCAGGCCGCCTGCGAGTGCGGGTCCTTGTTCTGGCGGTCGTAGTAGCTGGCCGCGCGCAGTTCGTGGGTGTCGAAGTCGTCCACGGTGATGGTGTCCAGGGTCAGCGTACGCAGCTCTTCCAGCAGGCTGCGCTCGTCCTGGGTGATCACGCCTTCGGCCACGGCCTCGTCGAGCTGGCTGTTGAAGTCCAGCGCCTCGATGCCCTTGCTCTTCAGCGCCTTCAGGAACTTGCGCTCCACCGGCTCGGCCATGATCGCCTTGCTCAGGTAGCTGTTGATGCGGCCACCCGGGTTGTTCTCGCAGGGGGTCAGGAACACGCCGCTGGCGAGGCGGTCGCGGGCTTCGTTCGGGGCCATCAGCAGCGCAGCCACGCGACGGCTCAGGCGGTCGCCCGGGGCCTCGGCACGACGGCCCAGCGGGAAGATCAGTGCCCACATCAGCCAGCCGATCGGACGGATCGGGAAGTTGCGCAGGGCAGCCGACAGCGATTCCTCGATCTTGTGAACGCTGTCATGGAAGGCCCAGGCCAGCAGCGGCTGGTCGGCCTGCGGCGCGCCTTCGTCGTGGTAGCGCTTGAGCATGGCGCTGGTCATGTAGACATGGCTCAGCACGTCGCCCAGGCGGCCGGACAGCGATTCCTTGAACTTCAGCTTGCCGCCGAGCGTCATCATCGAGATGTCGGCCATCAGCGCCAGGTTGGCCGAGTAACGGTCCAGCTTGCGGAAGTAGCGGCGGGTGTAGGCGTCGCCCGGGGCAGCGCCGAAGCGTGCGCCGGTCAGGCCGAACCAGAACGAACGAACAGCATTGGAGATGCCGTAGCGGATGTGGCCGAACAGGCTGCGGTCGAAGTCCTGCAGGCCGGCACGGGTGTCGGGGTCCTGCGCGGCCTTCATTTCCTTCAGCACCCACGGGTGGCAGAGGATCGCACCCTGGCCGAAGATCAGCAGGCTGCGGGTCATGATGTTGGCGCCTTCCACCGTGATGGCGATCGGCGCGGCCTGCCAGCTGCGGCCGGCGAAGTTGCGTGGCCCCAGGATGATGCCCTTGCCGCCGATCACGTCCATCATGTCCGAGATCACTTCGCGGCTCATGTTGGTGCAGTGGTACTTGGCGATCGCCGACGGCACCGACGGCACGTCACCGCGGTCCACAGCAGCGGCGGTGGCCTGCGACAGCGCGCTGATCTTGTACGCCTTGCCACCGATGCGGGCCAGCGCTTCTTCCACGCCTTCGAAGCGGCCGACCGACAGGCCGAACTGCTTGCGGATGCGCGCATAGGCGCCGGTGACCGCGGCACCCGCCTTGGCACCGCCGCTGGCGGTGGAAGGCAGGGTGATCGAACGACCCACGGCCAGGCACTCGTTGAGCATGTTCCAGCCCTTGCCGGCCATCGCAGCGCCACCGATCAGCTGGGTCAGCGGAATGAACACGTCCTTGCCGCGGATCGGGCCGTTCTGGAACGTCGAGTTCAGCGGGAAGTGGCGACGGCCGATTTCAACGCCGGCGGTCTCGCGCGGCAGCAGGCCCAGGGTGATGCCGATGTCGCGGGTCTGGCCGATCAGGCCATCCGGATCGTACATGCGGAAGGCCAGGCCGATCAGCGAGGCGACCGGCGCCAGGGTGATGTAGCGCTTGTCGAAGGTCAGCTTGACGCCGAGCACCTGCTCGCCGTTCCACTCGCCCTTGCAGACGATGCCGTAGTCGGGAATCGAGGTCGCGTCGGAGCCGGCGAACGGACCGGTCAGGCCGAAGCAGGGCACTTCACGGCCATCGGCCAGACGCGGCAGGTACTGGTCCTTCTGTTCCTGGGTGCCGTAATGCACCAGCAGTTCACCCGGGCCCAGCGAGTTGGGCACGCCGACGGTGGAACTGACCACCGAAGACACCGAGGCCAGCTTCTGGATCACCTTGTGGTGGGCCAGCGCGGAGAAGCCCAGGCCGCCGTATTCCTTCGGAATGATCATGCCGAAGAACTTGTTCTTCTTGATGAAGGCCCACAGTTCCGGCGGCAGGTCGGCATGGACGTGGGTGATTTCCCAGTCGTTGACCATCGTGCACAGCTGTTCGACCGGGCCATCGAGGAAGGCCTGTTCTTCAGCGGTCAGCTGCGGCTTGGGGTAGTTCAGCAGGATGTTCCAGTCCGGATCACCGGTGAACAGTTCGCCTTCGAAGCCGACCGAGCCGGTTTCCAGGGCGATGCGCTCGGTCTGCGACAGCGGCGGCAGCACCTTGCGGAACACCTTCATCATCGGGCCGGTCAGCAGCGGCTTGCGGATGAACGGCAGCAGCAGCGGCACGACGATCACGGCCAGTATCGCGGCAGCGACGATCGTGGCGGTCTGGTTGACGTAGGGGATGAACCAGCAGGCCACCAGCAGGGCCACGCTGATCAGCGTCCAGGTCAGCAGGCGCATGCGGTGGTAGGCGACGAACGCGCCTGCCAGCAGCAGGGCGAGGAAGGGAATGACGAGGCTCATGAGCGTGCTCCGGTGACGTGCTCGTTTATGGCGGACGAAGCTGCAGCATCCGCTGCGGGCAACACGTCCAGATAGTCCAACACAGTAGCGGTAAAGGCGTCGTTGTCATCACCGGCGAGCATGTGCGTGGCCTGCGGCAACTGTACGTGGCGTGCGTGTGGCGCCAATGCCAGGAATTCGGCCACCGTCTGCGGGGTGACCAGGTCGCTGCGGCCACCGCTGACCAGCAGCAGGGGGCACTTCACCTGGCGCGCGGCTTCGGCCAGTGCGTCCTGGTGCTGCTCGCTGTCACGGGCCAGTTCGGCCACCAGGCGCGGGTCCCAGTGCCAGCGCCAGCGACCGTGACCATCTTCGCGCAGCAGGGCGCGCAGCGAGTCTTCGGACTTGCGCGGGCGATGCGGCACATAGGCCGAAATCACATCGGCAGCTTGCGACAGCGAGGCGAATCCTTCCGGATGCGCGGTCATGAAGGCGAGGATGCGCTCGACGCCAGCGGTATCCCAGCGCGGGGTGATATCCACCAGCACCATGGCCGAGAACAGGCCTGGCCAGCGTGATTCGGCCAGCAGGCCGAACAGGCCGCCCATCGAGGCAGCCACCAGCACCGGCGGTCGCGGTTGTTCGCCGGCCAGCACGATCAGGTCATCGGCGAACTGCTCACCGTGGTACGCCAGATCGGCCGCATTCCAGTCGGAATCGCCGTGCCCCCGGGCGTCGTAAGCCAGGGTCTGCAGGCCGGCAGCCGACAATGCCTTGGCCGTAGTCGTCCAGGCATGGCGGGTCTGGCCAAATCCATGCGCGAACAATACGCGCCCGCGACGGCCGGAGGTGCTGGCGGTTGCAGCCAGCGAGGCACCGTGGGCCGCCTCCAGGCGCAGGTCATGGAATGCAGCGGGAGTAGGGGACATAACCATACTCGCTAGTATGGATGGGTTCGGCGGGATGTCAATACTGCACGGTATGGTGCGCTGCGGGAATGCCTCTCGGCCCGGCTGCCGACGGTTTCGGCCGCAACCGCGTACTGCAACGAACCCCGGCGTATGGTTAAATCAGCACATGAATCAACCTGACGCTTCCGCCGGCGAACCGCGTGCCGGCCGCAACAGCCGCCTGAGTGCCGAAGACTGGGCCCAGGCGGCCCTCGATCTGATTGCCGAGCAAGGTGTGAGCGCCGTCGCGGTGGAGCCGCTGGCGCGCCGCCTTGGCGTGACCAAGGGCAGCTTCTACTGGCACTTCCCCTCGCGTGATGCGCTGCTGCAGGCGGCACTGGAACGCTGGGAACTGTTCGAGCAGGAACAGGTGTTCGGCAGCCTGGAAGATGTGCCGGATCCACGCGTGCGCCTGCGCCAGCTGTTCCAGATGGTGGCGCACGAAGTGCAGCCGCACATCATCTACAGCGAGCTGCTGAAAGCGTTGGACCATCCGATGGTGCGGCCGGTGATCGACCGAGTGTCGCAGCGACGGCTCGATTACCTGATCGCCTCGTTCCGCCAGGCGGGCCTGAGCTCGACCGATGCACGCCATCGCGCACGCCTGGCCTACGCCGCCTATGTCGGCTTCCTGCAGTTGTCGCTGCAGCTGCAGCAGCCCAAGCAGGCGCGCGAGGATTTCGAAGCGTATGTCGAGCATCTGATCGACACGCTGATTCCGAACGGCTGAGGCGTTCTTCATCGCTGGATGCAGAAAGGCCGCGGCACTGCCGCGGCCTTTTTCGTTGGTGTTGATGCCAGCAGCGAACGTACAAAAAACAACGGCCCCTTGCGGGGCCGTTGCTGCATCAGCTGATCAGTGGAGCGATCAGAACTTCTGCTTGTACTGCATGTACATGTAGCGGCCCGGCAGGTCGTACTGCGGGTCGAACATGTTGTACGAGGTCGAGTACGAGACCGGCGGCTGCTTGTCCCATGCGTTGTTCAGACCCAGCATGATCGTGCCCTTCCACGGGGTGTTGTAGCGCACCTGGATGTCGTGGTAAGTGGTCGAGGCCATGTGGTTCTTGCCGTTCTGGCCGTCGGAGCAGTAGCCCACCAGGTCGGCGTCACGCACCGGATCGAACGGGCATTCTTCGGTCATGCCCGACTTGTAGCGCAGACCGTAGTTCACGCCGAAATCGCCGTAGGACCAGTCGACGTACAGGTTGGAACGGATGCGCCAGTACGGATCCTGATCGAGGTAACGACCTGCGCGGCCATCCAGCGGAGCATCGTCGGTGGACTTGGTGTTCCACTTGGACAGGTAGGTGCTGTCCCAGCTGATGGTGAACTGGCCGAACGAGGTTTCCGGCAGCTTGTACAGGACGCCCAGATCCCAGCCTTCCACCTTGTACGACGACAGGTTCTGCAGCGGCATGTCGACGTTGGTGATGGTGTAGCGCTGGGTCGGGGTGCCGTAGTTCGGGTCGCGGGTGATCAGGCCGCAGTAGGCTGCCTGTTCCTGCGGCGAACCACCGTAGCAGCGATCCATGATGTCCTGAATGGCCGGGCGGGTGATCGCGTCTTCAATCTCGATCTGCCACCAGTCCAGGGTCACGTTCAGGCCGCTGACGAAGCTCGGGCTCCACACCACGCCCAGGGTCTTGCTGGTCGAGGTTTCCGGCTTCAGATCCGGATTCGACTTCCAGGTGAAGGCGACCGGAGTCTGCTTGTTGGCGCCGCTGCCGGCACCCGGCTGCAGGAAGCCCGCCGGCACGCCTTCAGCGGCGCACTGGGCAGCAACTGCACCGGTACGACGACCATTGCCGGAAGAGCACGGATCGGCGTAGGTTTCGAAGGAGTCGGTGTCGCCGCGGTACAGGTTGTTGATGCTCGGCGCGCGGAAGCCCTCGGAGTAGTTACCGCGGATCATCAGGTCGTCGATCGGCTTCCAGCGGAAACCAAACTTGTTGTTGGTGGTGTTGCCGAAGTTGCTGTACTTCGAGTAGCGCGAAGCCACGCTGAAGTCGAGCAGCTTGGCGCCCGGCAGGTCAGCCAGCACCGGGATCGACAATTCGACGAAGAATTCGTCCAGGTCGTAGGAGCCCTTGGTCGGAGCAGCGCCGTTGCCGGTGCTCAGGCCTGCAGCGATGAAGGCGTCCGGATCGAACTGGCCGCTTTCCTTGCGGTATTCGTAACCTGCGGCGAAGGCCAGTGCGCCAGCCGGCAGCTGCACGATTTCACCGGAAAGGTTGGCGTAGTAGCCACGCGAAACCAGGCTTGCCGAGTCATGCGCCGTGAACGAGGCGTAGTCCAGGGCTTCCTGCGAGATCGAGCCCAGGCCACCCAGCGGGTTGATCGGCACGCAGCCAGAGATGACCGCGCCAGCAGCGTTGAGGCAGACAGCCTGGCCATCACGAATTGCCGACGGACCATAGGCTTCGGCCAGACGCGACCGGTTGAACAGGCCATAGGTCAGGTCGTTCTGATCGGTCTTGTCGTAACGGTAGCCGACGTCCCAGTCGAAGTTGCGGTCAGCAAATTCGAAGAAGCCTTCGAAGCCACCGTAGAAGTGCCAGTTCTTGACGTTCTGGTTGAACGAACGGCCGCCGGTTTCATTGAAGCGACGCGCAACGCTGGTCAGGTCAACGCCGTACGGGTTGTAGATGCTGTTGGCGCTCAGGCGCTGGCCGGTCACCGGCATCGCCGCGAGCAGCTGCTCGGACTTGCGCTCGTTGTACATCGCCTCGGTACGGAAGGTGACGTTGTCGGTGACATTGTACGAACCGGTCGCAAACAGCGAGGTACGTTCCTGCGGGGTCAGCAGGTAGTTGTCCGGCGAGGTGTTGTAGCCGTGGATGTCAGAATCGAAGACGGTTTCCTGACCATTGATGATGACGTACTGCTCATCATTGCGGATGTAGGAGCCCGGGATACCGGTAGCGCTCTGGCCGCCGAAGAACGGCGGGCCACCGGCGGAGATCTTGCGATCGCCGGCCATGACGCTGCCTTCCTTCACGTAGGACGCGCCCAGCACCAGCGATGCGCGGTCGGTGGTGGTACCGATGCTGAAGTCATAGGCTTCACGCTCGCCGTCGCCCTGGCTGTACTGGCCCTTGTAGACGTTCGCTTCGGCGCCGTCGAAGTTCTGCTTGGTGATGATGTTCACCACGCCGGCGATGGCGTCCGAACCATAGATGGTCGAAGCGCCGTCCTTCAGGACGTCGATGCGCTCGATCATCGCGGTCGGGATGGTGTTCAGGTCGACGCTGCCGTCCAGGCCGGTGGTCCAGCGACGGCCATTGACCAGCACCAGGGTGCGTTCGGCACCGAGGTTGCGCAGGCTGACGCCGGCCGAACCGTCACCGCCGTTGTTGAAGGTGCGGTTCAGCGCAGCGCCGTTGGCCGAGATGCGCTGCAGGATGTCGGCGACCGAGGTCACACCCTGCTTTTCGATGTCGGCGCGGGTCAGGCTCAGGACCGGCTGCGAGGTTTCGATGTCGGTGCTCTTGATGCGCGAACCGGTCACCGAGATGCGATCCAGGTTGGTCGCTTCCTGCGCCTGGGCCGTTACGGACGTCGCCGCACCGGCGATCAGCGCGACGACGACAGCGTCACGCAGCTTGTTGGACTGGAAATTCATTGGCTCTCTCTCTCCAAGAAATCTTGGCTGGGGTAGTGCCTGCGCGGCGGTGCCAAAAAAGAAGGCTCCAAAATCGCGAGGCTGAATCGATAGTAACGGCCCCCAGCCAAAAATTAAAGCTGCGTTAATTCACGCTGTGGTTACACATGAATGCGCTTTGATTTCTTTTATTTCAATGAGTTATCTGGATGTGGGAAGGGGCGCAACCGCGCCTGCCTGCCCTCGACGCACAAAAAAGTTTCAGTTGATGCATGTCGTGATGTATCCGTTTGTAACGGATAGGTGCTTTTCGCACTTGACAGATGTGTCCAGAAACAATTCGGGCGCCCCTGGGCGCCCGATGTTCAACACAGCTTGTTCGCGGTCGATGAGCGACTACAGATCCTGCTCGTAGCGCACGTACGGCACGGTGCCGTCATCGTTGCTTTCGTTGCGCGGGGAGAACGGGTTCTTGCCGCGGCTGATGACGTTTTCCGCGCCGACGGTGAGCTGGCCGGACCACGGGGTGCGCCAGGTCAGGCCGATGCCCAGGCCTTCCCACTTGCCGGGCTTGCCGGGAACGTCAACCACGCGGCCGATGATGCTGCCGCTGAAATTGCCGTAGCCGGCGCCCAGGCTCAGGCTCTTGCTGTCCCAGCGGTCAACGATGGCCGGTGAGGCGTCAGCCAGGGGTACCAGGCGTGCCTTGGCATAGGTGCCGGCGATGGAGACAAAGCCTTCGCGACCGATGTTCTTCTGCGCGAACACGGTCAGGTCATTCTGTTCGGCGCGCAGCGACGGGGTCTTGCTGGGCGTGGCCAGCCAGGCGGGCAGGGTCTCGCGGCCAGTGCCGGCAGTGATTCCCAGGCGGCCGGTGCCACGGTTGAGCGCGGCGGTACCGGTCAGGCGCCGGTTGGAGCCGATGGCATCATCGTCGTCGCCCAGGCTGGCCAGCATGCAATGGCTGGCCAGTCCGCTGATGCTGGAGCCGCTGCTGCTGTTGCACAGCAGGCCGAGCGAGTCGCCCGAAGACAGGCCGAACGCAGCATCGAGCGAATTGCGGCCGAAATGCCAGCGTGCGCCCACGGCCTGCTCGCCGGTCGGTTCCAGGTACAGCAGGGCCTCGACCTTGCCACTGCCCTTGTTCCAGACCGGAATGACGGTGCGGGTGTCCTTGCTCTGCGCGTGCACGCCCGTGATCGCGCCAAGGGCGATCAGAAGGGCCAGCGGTAGACGCAGGAAGGTACGCATCGGACCAGTTCAGACAGGGACGGGCAGTGAAAGTTCCCGCTGGGGCGGGAACTCGATCCTAGGGTGTTTATGAATTCTTAACAAGCCTTGTTCCTCCCCAGATACAAGACTCATTGGGTATTACTGAAGTCGTTCAGGTGCCGGTACAGCCCCCTGGGCACCGTGGAACAGTATGCCGAACTCCGTCAACGGAAAGTGATACTCCTGTCCGCAGAATTCGCAACGTACGTCTACGGCGCCGGTGTCTTCGGCAGCCGCACGGGCCTCTTCCTCGCCCAGCGAGAACAGCATCGAGGCGACCCGTTCACGCGAGCAGGAGCAGGCGAAGGACAGGGCCTTGTCACCCACCAGCTCCGCCTTCTCCTCGTGGAACAACCGGTGCAGGAGTTCCTCGGCCGGAGTGGCCAGCAGCTCCGCCTTGCCCAGGGTGTCGAACAGCGCGCTGGCGCGGGACCAGCCATCGTCGTCGCCTTCGTCGCCCGGCAGCTTCTGCAGCAGCAGGCCGGCAGTGCCGTCGCGGCCGGCGGCCAGCAGCAGTCGCGTCGGCAGCTGCTCGGACTGGCGGAAGTAGTCTTCGAATGCTTCATCCAGTTCCGGCGCGGTCAGTGCGACCAGGCTCTGGTAGCGCTGCGGTTCGCGCGGGTCCAGGCCGGGATTCTCGATGGTGATGGCCAGCAGGGCGTCCCGGCCCAGGTCGGTCAGGTCACGGGGGGCGTCACCGCCCTCGGCAATCTGGACGATGCCGCGCAGGGTGCCGGCGGCGGTGCATTCGGCGAACAGGGTACGCAGAGCGGTATTGCTGCGCAGCTGGATCGACAGGCGGCCGTCCACCTTGGTGTGGCCGGTGAACAGGGCCGATGCCACGCAGGCTTCGCCGAGCAGTTCGGTGGCGCTGTCCGGATACTCGCCGTGGGACTGGATGTCCTGCCAGGTGGCCTGCAGGCGCACGTGGACGCCACGGACACCGGCGTCGGGGAGCAGGAAACGGATAAGGGAATCGGATTGGGCGGTCATCGGCTCACATCGCGCGGAAACGGGGATGGTTGCCGGATAATGCGCCGACAACCAAGCATAAGAAGGATGCACCAGTAATGGGGGCAGGGGGAGAGCAGGACAAGGTAGTGGCCGCCGCCGACGCGGCACCGCGCAGGCGCTGGCGCTGGAAGCGGCTGCTGTGGCTGCCGGTGCTGTTCGTGGCCTTCAGCTGCCTGCAGGTCCTGGTGCTGCGTTTCATCGATCCGCCGCTGTCCACGGTGATGGTCTGGCGTTTCGGTGAGGCACTGGGTGAAGGCGACTGGTCCTACCGGCTGCACTACCAGTGGCGGGACCTTGACCAGATGGCGCCGAGCCTGCCGATTTCGCTGGTGGCCGCAGAAGACCAGCGCTTCCCCGACCACAGCGGGTTCGACCTGCAGGCCATTGAAAAGGCGCGCGACCACAACGCGCGGGGCGGGCGCCTGCGCGGGGCCAGCACGATCAGCCAGCAGGTGGCCAAGAACCTGTTCCTGTGGCAGGGCCGCAGCTGGATCCGCAAGGGCCTGGAGGTCTGGTACACGGTGCTGATCGAAGCCTTCTGGCCGAAGCAGCGGATCCTGGAGATGTACGCCAACATCGCCGAGTTCGGCGACGGTGTGTATGGCGCCCAGGCAGCGGCGCAGACATTCTGGGGCAAGGACGCCGCGCGGCTGAGCCCTGCCGAGAGCGCGCGTCTGGCGGCAGTGCTGCCGGCGCCGCGCCGCTACAACGCGGCCAAGCCAGGCCCCTACGTGCAGCGTCGTGCGGCGTGGATCCAGCGGCAGGCACGGCAGCTGGGTGGAGCGGGGTACCTGGCGGAGGACTGAGGGGCCACGACCCCAGATGTCCGTGGTGCCTTCCGATGCGGGAAGCGGGTATTTCGAACGCTGGACTGACGGGCTGCATCCCCGTCAACGACGTACAATCCGGCGATGACTCGTGAGCGTCTTACCTTCGTCATCGCCGCACACAACGAAGAGCTGGTGCTGCCCCAGCTGCATCCGCGATTGTGCGCGGTACTGGACGGCCTGGCCGGAATCGATGGTCACATCCTGTACGTGGATGACGGCAGCAGTGACACGACCTGGTCGTTGATCGCCTCGCTGGCCCAGGCCGACCCGCGGGTATCGGCGCTGAAGCTGTCGCGCAACTTCGGCAAGGAGGCGGCGCTGACCGCCGGCCTGGACCATGTGCGCGAAGGCGCGGCGATGATCCTCGACGCTGATGGCCAGGACCCGCCGGAACTGGTGCCGCACTTTGTCGAACGTTGGCGGCAGGGCTACGACAACGTCTACGGCACGCGCCTGGTACGTGACGGTGAGAGCTGGAGCAAGCGCGCTGCCGCATCGGTGTTCTACCGGGTGATTGGTCGCCTCTCGCGCACGCCCATTCCGGCCGATACCGGCGATTTCCGCTTGTTGTCGCCGCGCGCGCTGAGCGCATTGCGCGAGATGCGCGAACGGCACCGGTTCATGAAGGGGCTCTTCAGCTGGGTCGGTTTCCGCCGCGTGGCGGTGCCGTATCACCGGCATGCCCGTTTGGCCGGCAGCAGCAAGTTCAGCCTGTGGCGGCTGTGGAACTTCGCACTGGAAGGGATCACCGGCTTCTCGACGGTCCCGCTGCGGGCGGCCACCTACATGGGGCTGGCCACCGCAGGCGTGGCCTTCGTGTTTGCCATCTGGGTGATTGCGAAGGCAGCGTTGTACGGCGACCGGGTGGCCGGGTGGCCGACCATGATGGCGGTGATCCTGTTCCTCGGGGGCGTGCAGTTGATCGCGCTGGGGCTTATCGGCGAGTACCTGGGACGCCTGTACGAGGAGTCCAAGCAACGGCCGTTGTACCTGGTTGACGCATGGTTGGCCCCTTCCGTGGCAGACTCGGACCTGCAACCCACCCTGGGAGGGCAGGCAGATGACGTCGGTACGGCAACTGTTGGACGGCAAGTCCCCTGAAGTGCATGCGGTCGCGCCAGGCGCGGCGGTGATCGATGCGATCCGGTTGATGGCGCAGAAGGGCATCGGCGCGGTGCTGGTGATGGATGGCCCGCGGCTGGTCGGGATCCTCTCCGAGCGTGATTACGCACGCAAGATCGTGCTCCACGATCGTTCGTCGCGTGACACCGCCGTGTCGGAAATCATGACCGCGAAAGTAGTGACGGTGAGTCCCGGTGAGCAGGTGGAACACTGCCTGCAGCTGGTGACCGATTACCGCATCCGCCATCTGCCGGTGGTCGAGGGCGGGCAGGTACTGGGGGTGATTTCCATCGGTGACCTGGTGAAGTCGGTGATCGATGCGCAGCGGCGCGAGCTGGATCAGCTGCAGCAGTACATCGTGGCGGGGTGAGTTCTGTCGCTGGCGGGCCTGCGGCCCGTCGGCCCGCTTTTTCAAGCAACAGCCAAAGCCAAAGCCAAAGCCAAAGCCAAAGCCAAGGCAGCGCCTGCCTGACATGCCGGGGAGGCGGAGGGCATGGCCGTGCAGGACACGCCGTAAACCCGTCCATGGGGGCTCGATGGCGCCATCCATGGCGCCAACGGTCCTGCACGGCCATGCCCTCCGCCTCAGGACACGTTCCTGCGAGCGCGGCGGCCTTCACCCTGACTATCTGCCGTTGGTAGATGCCAACCTTGGTTGGTACTGCTTCTGATTCTGCTTTCTTCTTTTGATCTTGAATTCCTGCTCTCATTCCGCGCGCGCAGGAAACTGTCACCCTCGTCCCATTTGCAGTAGGGCGCCGAACGCCCGCTCTACTTCGCGTAGTGCCCACCGCAGTCGGCATCCTTGCCCGGCCCCAGTTCGATGGTGGCCAGCAGTGCCGCCGGCGGCGCGATGCTGCCCAGCGTCAACGCCACCGCACCCCGGATACCCAGCGCCTTGAAGTCCGGGCGGAACGACGGGTCCTTGAAGGTGCCGCCGATGCGCAGCGGCGAGCGCAGCACCAGGATGCTCCTGTCCTTCGGTCGTGGCTTCAGCAGCAGGTCCAGTGTTTCATCGCGCAGGCTGACATCGCCCTCGCCGAGGATGATCGTATCGGTGGTGTCCACTGCCATCGACCGGGTATGCATCAGGCCCTCGCGCACGCCGAAGTCGGCGAAGGCGCAGCGCAGCGGAATCTGTTTGTCGCCGGTGAACAGGAATTTCAACGACTCGGTGATGTCCAGTCCCGCCACTTCCATCAGCAGGTTGCCGACGTGGCCGCGGCCCATGCCCAGCGCCACGTTGCCGCTGCTGCTGCCGAGCATCGCGGCGATCGAGTTGCCGTTGCCGGTCAGGTCAATGGCGCCGCTGATACCCCCCTTGGCCTGGTCGGCCAGCTTGGCGTCGGGGAACAACTGGCCCAGCTGCACGCCGCGCACGCTGGCCTTCAACGAGGTTGCAATCTGCGGGCGACGTGCGTCCATGCGGATCGTGCTGCGGATGTCGCCGCCAGCAACGCCGAAGTTCAGCGGGTCCAGCCGCAGTACACCATCGTCCAGCAGCAGGTGTGCATCCATGTCGTCCAGCGGCAGCTTGGGTGCATTGATGCGCTGGGCCTTCCAGCGCACGTCGGCATCCATCGCGCGCAGCTTGCCCAGGTTGTACGGCGTGGCCGGCAGCACTTTGGCGCTGGCGGCCACGCGCGCAGCCTCGGCCCGCTGTTCTGCATTGGCGGTCTCGCCGCCACCGGTCTTCGGGGGGGCACCGACGAAGCCGGCGAGGTCGTCGAAATCGAGGCGGCGCGACACCAGGTTCGCGGTCATCCGTGGGCGTTCCCTGGAGACATCGAACTGCACATCGCCGCCCAGGTCACTGTCGCCGACTTTGCCGGTGAAGCGCTCGTAGCGCCACACCTGGTGATCGCGCTTCAGGCGGCCATCCAGTGCGTAGGGCGGGGAAGGCGGAATGGCGATGCCCAGCAATGGATACAGGTCGGCCAGGTCTTGACCGCTCAGCGCGAACTGCAGGTCGAATACCTGCAGCTGGAACGGGTTGGTCAAGGTGCCGCTGGCAACGGCATGGGTGGCCCCGGCGCGGCCATCCAGATGGATGCGGAAGGGGTGTGCGCTGTCGGTCAGTTCCAGCGGCGATTCGGTGCCGCCGCTCAGGGTAAAGGGATTGCCCTGCCAGCGGCCCTTGCCGGCCACCAGCAACGGTGGTGCGGCGTCGGCCTGTTTCGGTTGCCCGCTGCGCACGTTCACCAGGATGTCGGTGCGGCCGAGTGCGTCGAGGAACTGCAGTCGACCATCGTCGATGTGCAGGCGCTTGAGCTGCGGCGTGGTGCCGCCCTTGCTGTCGCTGAGGAAGTTCCAGTTGCCGGGGTCACCTTTGCGCGGGGCGGTTTCCAGAAGTACGTCCGGGCGGGTCAGGCGCACTTCGGGCAATTGCACGCTGCCACGCAGCAGCGGCCACACCCGCACGTCGATCTCGACCCGGTCTGCGCTGGCCATGCTCGGCTGTTTCGCCCAGGGCGCATTGGCGAAAGTGAGGGTATCGGCGCGCACGGTGGTGATACGGCCGAGGTCGACATCCAGGTTGCCGATGTGCAGGGCGCGGCCGGTGCGCGCCTGTACCGCACGTTCGACCGGGCCCTTGAACCAGTTCCAATCCCAAAGGGCGATGAGGACCAGGATCGCCGCGAGCAGGAACACCAGCACGGCCAGCCAGCGCTGCCCGCGTGGGCCGGGGCGACGCAGGCGCCAGCGCGACGCCTTGGGATCAGCAGGAGCAGAGGCAGCATTCACACCGCCATGGTTGCCCCGTCGGGGTGGACGGGGCGCGAAGCGATCATGTGCATCGTGTGCAGGGCCGGTGCCTGCTCGCCGGCCAGGGCCTGGCGTTCCCCTCAATACGGGGTCACAGCACCTGTCGGGTCACGGCGACGAAGTGGCAGACGCTGCCACCGATCACGAACAGATGCCAGATCGCATGCGAATAGGGGATGGATTCGCGGTGGTAGAAGTACGTGCCCAGCGTATAGGACAGGCCACCGCCGAACAGCCAGGCAAGCGTCCCACCATCGATCGAGGCCCACATCGGCTTGATCGCCACCACCACCAGCCAGCCCATGGCGATGTAGATCACCGTGGACAGCAGCTTGAAGCGGCCGGTGTAGAACAGCTTGAACACCACGCCGCCGAGCGCCAGCGCCCAGATCGCGGTGAACATGCCCCAGCCCCAGGGGCCGCGCAGGCCGATCAGGGTGAACGGGGTATAGGTACCGGCGATCAGCACATAGATCGCGCAATGGTCGAACACCTTCAGGCGGCCCTTGGCCTGCGGGTGCTGGATGGCGTGGTACAGCGTGGAGGCGGTGTACAGCAGCAGCAGGGCGATGCCGAACACGATCGCACTGGCCAGCTGCCAGCCATCGCCGTAGATCGCGGCCAGGGTGATCAACACCGCGCTGGCGGCCAGGGCAAGCACCGCACCCAGCCCGTGGGTCAAGGCGCTGGCAATTTCTTCGCGGATCGAATCAACGGAAGTCGTGGACATGGCATGGGCATCGTCTGCAGGGAGGGGGACCTGCACCCCCCTATCATCGCCGCGATGGCGGGCGCGTGCACCCCCGCCACCGTATGGTCGCTGGAATCAGTTGCCGGTGACCGTATGCGCGGCTTCACGGGTTGCCGAGAAACGCACGTCCGGCGCACGTTCCTGCGCCAGCTGCAGGTTGACCCGGGTCGGCGCCAGGTAGACCAGGTGGCCGGCCGCGTCGAGGGCCAGGTTCAGCGCGTTCTTCTCGCGGAACTCCTCCAGCTTCTTCTCGTTGCTGCAGTGGACCCAGCGCGCCGTGGTCACGCTGACCTGCTCGAAGGTGGCTTCCACGCCGTATTCGTCCTTCAGACGGTAGGCAGCCACATCGAACTGCAGCACGCCCACCGCACCCAGGATCAGGTCGTTGCTGGTCAGCGGACGGAAGAACTGGGTCGCGCCCTCCTCGGACAGCTGTGCCAGGCCCTTCTGCAGCTGCTTGAGCTTGAGCGGATCGCGCAGGCGGGCGCGACGGAACAGTTCCGGGGCGAAGTTGGGGATACCGGTGAAGGTGATCGCCTCGCCTTCGGTGAAGGTGTCGCCGATGGAAATCGTGCCGTGGTTGTGGATGCCGATGACATCGCCCGGCCACGCCTCGGCGGCGATTTCACGGTCGCTGGCCATGAAGGTCAGCGCATTGGCCAGCTTCATGTCCTTGCCGGTACGCACGTGCAGGGTCTTCATGCCGGCAGTGAACCGGCCCGAGCAGACGCGCATGAACGCCACGCGGTCACGGTGCTGCGGATCCATGTTGGCCTGGATCTTGAACACGAAGCCGGTCAGCTTCGGCTCCTGCGGGGCGACGTCGCGGCCGGTGGTGGAGCGCGCCTGCGGCGACGGTGCGTGTTCGACGAAGAAGTCCAGCAGCGGCTGCACGCCGAAGTTGTTCACGCCCGAACCGAAGAATACCGGGGTCTGCTTGCCGGCCCGGTAGGCCTGCAGGTCGAACGGGTGGCTGGCACCCTGCACCAGTTCCAGCTCGTCGCGCAGGTCGGCCAGCATCCGCTCGCCGATCTTCTCGGCCAGCCCGGGCGAATCGATCGAGGGGAAGATGGTCGAATCCTGACGGGTGAAGTTGCGGCCCTGCTCGTAGAGATGCACTTCGCCGGTGATCAGATGGACCACGCCCTTCAGGCGCTGGCCCATGCCGATCGGCCAGGTGACCGGTGCGCACTGGATGCCGAGCACGCTTTCAACCTCGTCCAGCAGGTCGATCGGCTCCTTGCCCTCGCGATCGAGCTTGTTGATGAAGGTCATGATCGGGGTGTCGCGCAGGCGGCACACTTCCATCAGCTTGATGGTGCGCTCTTCCACGCCCTTGGCCACGTCGATCACCATCAGCGCCGAGTCCACCGCGGTCAGCACGCGGTAGGTGTCCTCGCCGAAGTCGGCGTGGCCCGGGGTGTCCAGCAGGTTGATGATCTTGCCTTCGTACGGGAACTGCATCACCGAGGAGGTGACGGAGATGCCGCGCTCCTTTTCCAGCGCCATCCAGTCCGAGGTGGCGTGGCGGGCAGCCTTGCGGCCCTTCACCGAGCCGGCCATCTGGATCGCGCCTCCGAACAGCAGCAGCTTTTCGGTCAGCGTGGTCTTGCCGGCGTCAGGGTGGGAAATGATGGCGAACGTGCGGCGACGCGACGCTTCGGTGGCGACTTCGGACATGGCAGTGGCGCCCGCACGGGGCGCTTTTCAAAGAGATAAGCGCCCGATTATACCGGCCTGCCGGCGTCGGCGGGTCAGCGCCCGGCGCTGGCGTCCCCGCTGCCCTCACGGGCGAAGTACAATTCGCCCTGCGGGGCGAGGATGCGCACCGGCACCGAACGCAGCGCCATGCCCCGGTTGAGCTGCACCACGAAGTGCAGGTGCGGTGCGGTGCTGTAGCCACTGTTGCCGGACAGGCCGATCGGCTGCCCGGCCTGCACGGCCTGGCCGGGACGCACGCGCATGCCGCCGGCCTGCAGGTGGGCGTACATCGCCATGCTGCCGTCGCTGTGCAGGATACGAACGAAGTTGGCGCGTCCGGCATCGCGTTCACGGTCCAGGCCATTGCCGCGGAAACCGTCCTGTACCTGCATCACCGTACCCTCGCGGGCGGCCAGGACCTGCGTTGCTTCGGGCAGGGCAAAGTCGATGGCGTCGCGGTTCTCCTCGTCATCGTGGCTGAACCGGCCCTGCGGCGCCTGGTCCACGCGCAGCTGGGCAGCCTCGAACGGCAGGCGATAGGCGACGTCTTCGGCGCGCGCGGCCGGATTGCCCGGCACCGACTGCAGACGAAGATCCAGTGCCTTGCCGTTGGCAGGAGAGGGAAGATGGCCCACCACCAGGCTGCCGGTGGCCTGCACCAGTGACTGCAGCGGCAGGCCCTCGACCTGTGTGCCGGGGGCGGCGCGCAGCTCGATCTGCACCGGGCCGGACAGTGGATTGTCGATCCGCGCCTGCCACTGGTCGCCCAGCGACTGCAGGCGCAGGCGGGCCATCGGCGCCGCGTGCGGCGTGGCGCCGGCCGTGCGCGCGGCCGGCGTCTGTGGCACCAGTCCCCAGCCCTGGCGCCAGTCGGCAGCGTTCGCGGGGGCGCTCGCCAACAGGGGCAGCAGGAGGCAGGGCAGGGGCAGGCGGCGCATCGAAGGCTCCAGCGACATGGACCGCCGGGACTCTACGCAAGCTGTCGGGACGGGGGAAGGGTGGGGGCTTTGCATTCATCCATCTCTTTATCCGCATGAAGGGATTGACATGCCCGAAAAGGACTGGCATCGTGGCTCCACCATCGAGACCGGCAGAGGGACAGGCCCTTTGAAGCCGGGGCAGCCCGCAGACGCGAAAGCGCCTGCGTAGGTGCCAAATCCTGCGGGGACCGTGGCGTCCACCGAAAGATGGTTCGAACCTGCACCCAACGTGCACTTCGAACGCGAGCCCCGCGAAGGCTCGATGGCCGATTTCCCTACCGGAACCCGCCATGAGCTTCGCCACCAGCACCGTGCTTCGCCCCGAACCCTTTGTCCCCGTCAGCGTGCCGGTCGATGACCGCGTGCACGCCGAGCGCGGCGAGTTCGCCGCCGTGCTGTCGATGCGTCATGCCGGCCCCTGCCCGGTGCGCCTGCGCTATGAGTGGGTCGGTCCGGTCAACGCACCGGTGGTGGTGCTGGCCGGCGGCATTTCCGCGCACCGCCATGTGGCCTCCAATGCGCAGTTCAGCGAAAAGGGCTGGGCCGAAGGCCTGGTCGGCAGTGGCCGCGCACTGGATCCGCAGCAGCTGCGTGTGCTCGCGTTCGATTTCATCGGCGCTGACGGTGCGTTGGATGTGCCGATCGATACCGCCGACCAGGCCGATGCGTTGGCGCTGCTGCTGGATCACCTCGGCATCCGCGCATTGAAGGCATTCGTCGGCTATTCCTACGGCGCGCTGGTCGGCCAGCAGTTCGCGATCCGCCACCGTGCCCGGGTACGCCAGCTGGTGCTGGCCAGCGGTGCGCACCGCCCGCACCCGTATGCCGCCGCCTGGCGTGCGCTGCAGCGCCGTGCCGTGGCGCTGGGCCAGCTGCAGTGTGGCGAAGACCACGGCCTGGCGCTGGCCCGCCAGTTCGCCATGCTCAGCTACCGCACACCGGAAGAATTCGGCGAACGCTTCGACGCAGCACCGGAGGTGGTCAATGGCCGCGTCCGTGTCGCGGCGGAAGATTATCTCGACGCGGCTGGTGCGCAGTACGTCGCGCGCACGCCGGTCAATGCCTACCTGCGCCTGTCCGAGTCGATCGACCTGCATCGCGTGGACCCGAGCGCGATCCTGCCGCCGACCGTGGTGGTTGCCGTTGAAGGCGACCGCCTGGTTCCGCTTGCCGACCTGGTCGGCCTGGTCGAGGGACTGGGCCCACGCGGCAGCCTGCGCGTGCTGCGCTCGCCCTACGGTCACGACGCCTTCCTGAAAGAAACCGATCGCATCGACGCGATCCTCGCCACCGCCTTCCGCACTTCTGGAGAGTCCGCATGAGCCTGCACGCCGCTGAACCGTCCTGTTGTCGCACCACCGCCGCCGTCCGCGCCGGCATCGATCGGGACACCGCCCATGGCGCGGTCACGCCGCCGATCGTGCTGTCGTCGAACTTCAGCTTTGAAGGCTTCGGCAACAAGCGCCAGTACGACTACACCCGCAGTGGCAATCCCACGCGCGACCTGCTGGGTGAGGCGCTGGCCGAACTGGAAGGCGGCGCCGGCGGCGTGGTCACCGGCACCGGCATGGGCGCGATCAACCTGGTGCTGAACGCACTGCTGCAGCCCGGCGACACCCTGGTGGTGCCACACGATGCGTACGGCGGCAGCTGGCGCCTGTTCAACGCGCTGGCGAAGAAAGGCCATTTCGAACTGGTCACTGCCGACCTGACCGACCCGCGCGCGCTGGCCCAGGCCCTGGCCACGCAGCCGAAGCTGGTGCTGGTGGAAACCCCGTCCAACCCGCTGCTGCGCATCACCGACCTGCGCTTCGTGATCGACGCGGCGCACAAAGCCGGTGCGCTGGTGGTGGTCGACAACACGTTCCTGTCGCCGGCATTGCAGCAACCGCTGTCGTTCGGCGCGGACCTGGTGCTGCACTCCACCACCAAGTACATCAACGGTCACAGCGACGTGGTCGGTGGTGCGGTGATTGCCCGCGATCCCGCCGTGCATGAACAGCTGGTGTGGTGGGGCAATGCCCTGGGCCTTACCGGCTCGCCGTTCGATGCGTTCCTGACCCTGCGTGGCCTGCGTACGCTGGATGCACGCCTGCGCGCGCACCAGGAAAACACCGCCGCGATCGTGGCGCTGCTTGATGCGCATCCTGCGGTGGCCAAGGTCTACTACCCGGGCCTGGCCGATCATCCGGGCCACGCCGTTGCCGCGCGTCAGCAGAGTGGTTTCGGCGCGATGCTTTCCTTCGAACTGGCCAGCTGTGCCGGCGATGATCCGCATGCTGCTGTACGTGCGTTTGTCGATGGCCTGCGTTACTTCACGCTGGCCGAGTCGCTGGGAGGCGTGGAAAGTCTGATCGCACACCCGGCGACCATGACCCACGCGGCAATGACTGCCGAAGCACGCGCGGCTGCGGGCATCAGTGAAGGCCTGCTGCGTCTGTCGGTCGGTATCGAGGGCGAGCGCGACCTGCTGGCCGATCTGGGCAGCGCTCTGGCGCGCGCCGAGGCGGTGATCGATGCGGTGGCGCGCGGCAAACAGGTGGCAGACGCATGAGCGCTTTGCCTGTCGAGATTCCGCTGCTGGGTACTGGCCGCTTGGCGCTGCTCGGAACCGGCACCGTCGGTTCGGCCTTCGTGCAGCGCTACCAGGCGTTGCAGGCGCGTGGGCTGGAACTGCCCAGCGTGCAGTGGCTGGCCAATTCACGCACCGCGCTGGCGATCGACCGCGATCTGGCGTTGCCGCTGGAACTGGCACGGCGTGCGCCGCGTGATGGGCAGAGTTCGCCGCCGTGGGCCAGCGCTGAAGGGCTGGAGCGTGGCGACGTGGTGGTCGATGCCACCGCCAGCGAAGATGTAGCGGCGCGCCACGTGCAGTGGTTGGCGCGCGGTGTGCACGTGGTGACCGCCAACAAGCTTGGCCGCGGTGCGCAGCTGTCGCGCGCGCAGGCCATCGCCGATCGTTGCGCCGACAGTGGTGCGCGTTACGGCGACAGCGCTACCGTCGGCGCCGGCCTGCCGTTGCTCAGCAGCCTGCGCGCGCTGGTTGCCGGTGGCGACCACATCCATGCCATCGAGGGCGTGCTTTCCGGTTCGCTGGCGTGGCTGTTCAATCGTTATGACGGCCAGTCGCCGTTCTCGGCGGCGGTGCGTGAAGCGCTGGCGGCCGGCTACACCGAGCCGGACCCGCGGCTGGATCTTTCCGGCGAGGATGTGCGCCGCAAGCTGTTGATCCTGGCCCGCAGCAGCGGATTGGCGCTGGACGCGTCGCAGGTGCAGGTCGACTCACTGGTGCCGGATGCGCTGGCTGCGCTGCCGCTGGAAGATGCAGTGAATGCGCTGGAGCAGCTGGATGCACCGCTGCAGGCACGTTGGCAGCGGGCGCGCGACAACGGCCGGGTGCTGCGTTTTGTCGGGCGCGTCGATGGCGAGGGTGCGCAGGTGGGCCTGCGTGAGCTGGCTGCCGACCATCCGCTGGCGCAGGGCGCGGGCACCGACAACCGCGTGGCCATCCACAGCGATCGCTACCGCGCGCAGCCGCTGTTGATCCAGGGGCCGGGCGCGGGTGCGGAAGTGACCGCAGCGGCGCTGCTGGATGACGTGCTGCGGATCGTGGGGTGAGCCCAGCCGCTGCTGCGCTCGCCGGGCGTGGCCCGGCGCTACCCACGCCGATCCTCGTAGCGCCGGGCCATGCCCGGCGGTTATGGAACTTCAACGCGCTTTGAGTGCCTTCAACAATGCGGCATTGAACTGCTTCGGGTCCTGCACCTGCGGCGAATGGCCCAGTGCCGCGAACTCGACCAGGGTCGAGCCGGGTATCGCCGCCGCTGCCGCTTTGCCCAGTGCCGGGTAGTTGCCCAGCGTCGCCTTCAGTTCGGGCGATGCCTGGTCACGGCCGATCGCCGTGCGGTCCTTCTGGCCGATGAACAAGGTGGTCGGCACCTGCAGGTTCTTCAGTTCGTAGACGACGGGCTGGTTGAACACCATGTCCGAGGTCAGTGCCTGGCTCCAGGCCACCTGCTGCTTGCCCGCGCCTTCGTACATGCCCGACTGCATGCGCGCCCACGGTTCATACGCCGGCTTCCACTTGCCGTCGTAGTACACATCCAGCTGGTAGCGGCGGATGCTGTCATAGCTGATGTTCATTTCGCCGGCATACCACGCGTCCACGCTGCGCCAGGGCACGCCCAGCGCCTTCCAGTCTTCCAGCCCGATCGGATTGACCAGCGAAAGACTGCGCATGTCCTGCGGATACATCAGCGCATAACGGATGGCCAGCATGCCGCCCATCGAATGGCCGACCACGTGCACCGGTACATCACCCAGCTGCAGCTGCTGCAGCAGCGCATGGGTATTGTCGGCCAGCTGCCCGAACGAATACTGGTAGCGCTCGGGCTTGCTGGATTTGCAGAAACCCACCTGGTCCGGCGCGATCACCCGGTAGCCTGCCGCCACCAGCGGCTTGATCGTCTCCTTCCAGGTTGCCGCGCAGAAGTTCTTGCCATGCAGCAGCACCACCACGCCGATCGGCTTCTTCTTCGGCGCAACGTCCAGATAGGCCATCTCCAAGGCCTGGCGCTGCGATTCCAGTGCAAAGGTCTTCACTGGATAGCCGTAGTCGAAGCCCTCCAGCCGCGGCCCGTAGGTTGGCGCAGCGAGAGCGGACAGCGGAAGGCAGGCGAGCAGGGCGGTGGCGATCACGCGCATGGGACATTCCGGGGCAGGGGGATGCCCGAGCCTAACCGGAAAACGGTGACGGTGTTGTCCGGTCGAGAGCGGCACTGCAGAGCCGGGTCGATGCCCGGCCCTGCAGTAGAGCCAGGCCATGCCTGGCCCTGCAGACCATCAGCACTCGATGACGTTCACCGCCAGCCCGCCGCGGCTGGTTTCCTTGTACTTGTCCTGCATGTCGCGGCCGGTATCGCGCATGGTCTTGATGACCTTGTCCAGCGACACCTTGTGCTTGCCGTCGCCGCGCATGGCCATGCGCGAGGCGTTGATCGCCTTCACCGCACCCATCGCGTTGCGCTCGATGCACGGAATCTGCACCAGGCCACCGATCGGATCGCAGGTCAGGCCCAGGTTGTGCTCCATGCCGATTTCCGCCGCGTTCTCGATCTGGCTCGGGTTGCCGCCCAGCGCCGCGACCAGGCCACCGGCGGCCATCGAACAGGCTACGCCGACCTCGCCCTGGCAGCCCACTTCGGCGCCGGAGATCGAGGCGTTTTCCTTGTACAGGATGCCGATCGCCGCCGAGGTCAGCAGGAAGTCGAACACCCGCTGTTCGTTCGCGCCCGGGCAGAAGCGGTCGAAGTAGTGCAGCACCGCCGGCAGTACACCCGCCGCGCCGTTGGTGGGTGCGGTGACCACGCGGCCACCGGCAGCGTTCTCTTCGTTCACGGCCAGTGCGTACAGGTTGACCCAGTCCAGCGTGGTCAGCGGGTCGCGCATCGCCGCTTCCGGCTTCGACGACAGCTCGCGGTACAGCGCCGGCGCGCGGCGGCCCACTTTCAGGCCACCCGGCAGCACGCCTTCCTCGCGGATGCCGCGCGCCACGCAGGCCTGCATTGCGCTCCAGATCTCGCGCAGGTTGTCGCGGATCTCGTCCTCGCTGCGCCAGCATTTCTCGTTCTCGAACATCAACTGGGCGATGCTCAGGCCACTGCGCGCGGTCTGCGCCAGCAGCTCGTCGCCGCTCTTGAACGGGTAGGGCAGCGGCGTTTCGTCAGGCACGATACGGTCATCGGCCGCATCGTCCTGGTTGACCACGAAGCCACCACCGACCGAGTAGTAATCGCGGGTGGCCAGCACTTCGTCATCGGCGTTGTACGCGGTGAAGCGCATGCCGTTGGTGTGGTAGGGCAGCTTCTGCCGCTTGTTCAGGCCGAGGTCGCGCTTTTCGTCGAAGGCGATCTCGTGCTGGCCCATCAGCATGATCCGCTTGCTGCTGCGGATGCGCTCCAGCGTGGACGGAATGATGTCCGGGTCTATCAGGTTCGGACGCTGCCCTTCCAGGCCGAGCAGGATCGCCTTGTCGGTGCCGTGGCCGCGACCGGTCAGTGCCAGCGAGCCGTACACGTCGGCACGGATGCGTGCGACCTGCGCAAGCTTGCCCGGGTCGAGCAGCCACCGATGGATGAAGCGCTCGGCGGCCCTCATCGGCCCGACGGTGTGCGAGGAGCTCGGGCCAATGCCGATCTTGAAAACGTCGAACGTGCTGACAGCCATGGTTGCCGTACTGCGGGTACCGGGAGAGACCGCTATTCTAGCGGTTCACGCCGCACTTCCATGACTGCGGCGCAGCATTTCCGCCAAGGGAGCAAACCCCGGTGTTGACCTTGTTCCAGCGTGACGACTGCCATCTGTGTGACATGGCCCTGGCCGAACTGGCCAGGGCGCGGGCGCCCGAGTTCGAATCGGTGTTCCTCGATGACCAGCCGGCGCTGGAGGCGCGCTATGGGGCGCGGGTGCCGGTGCTGCGCGACGAGCGCGGTGGGCGGGAGCTGGACTGGCCGTTCGATGCGGCCACGGTGCAGGCCTGGCTGTTGGCAGGCAGGTAACGCCGGGCCATGCCTGGCGGAGCGCGAAGCGCGGCCAGCGGTGGAAGCCGCCGGGCATGGCCCGGCGCTACCAGAACGAAGGCGTCTTATTTCGCGTCGAACTTCACGATCGTGCTGATCGCGGTTTCGTCCGGGATGGTCTTGGTATCCGCCCAGTCGCCGCCACCGACACCGAAGTCCAGGCGCTTGACCGTGGCCTTGCCGGTCAGCACCGGCTGCGCGCCGGGCTTCCAGGTGAAAGTGAAGGTGACCGGCTTGCTCACGCCGCGCAGTTCCAGCGTGCCGTCGGCGGCGAACTGGTCGTTGCCGAGCGCGCGGAAGCCCTTCGCGGTGTAGCGTGCGGTAGCGAACTTGCCGACGTTGAAGAAATCCGCGCCCTGCAGGGTGGAGTCGCGGTCGCTGTTGCCGCTCTTGGCGCCGGCCAGCGGAATCACCACGTCCAGCGAACCTGCGGACGGATTGGCCGGGTCGAAGCTGAGCTTGGTGGCAAAGCCCGGGAAGCTGCCGGTGAACACTTCGCCGTCGTACTTGGTGGCAAAGGCCAGGAACGAACCGGCACCCGGCGCCTGGGCGTAATCGGCGGCGAGCACCGGTGCGGTGGCCAGCATGCCGGCAAGGGCGGCGGCCACGGCGGCCGGGGTGGTCAGTTTCAGGTTCATCGGTCAGTCCTTCTGGGGAGAGGCGAGCCAGCCACGCGGCAACATCCGGGACAGGGTGGCATCGCGCTGGAAAAAGTGGTGGTAGAAGGCGGCACCGGCATGGGCCAGCACCACCGCGATCAACAGCCAGAAGCCGTATTCGTGCAGGGCATGGGATACCGCCACGATCTGCGGATCCGGTCCGCTCAGCTTGGGCACATCGACCAGACCGAACCAGCGGAACGGACGCAGGCCGCTGGCCGAGTCGTACAGCCAGCCCGACAACGGGATGGCGAACATCAGCACATACAGCAGCACATGGGTGGCGCTGGCGATGCGCTCCTGCCAGCCCGGCACGCCGGGTACCGGCTTGGGGGCACCGGCATACAGGCGCCATCCCAGGCGCAGCACCACCAGTGCCAGCACGGTGATGCCGATCGACTTGTGCGCGGTATAGACCCAGAAATACTTGGGCGTCTTCGGCAGCTCGCCCATGGTCAGGCCGACGATGCCCAGGGCGAGAATCAGCAGTGCGATCAGCCAGTGCAGGGTCTGGCTGACACTCCCCCAGGCGGCAGGGGTGTTCTTGGCGGTCATGAAGGGTCCTTGGGGGCCGTCTGGCTGTCGGAGTGGGGTTGGGGCGGGGGAGTTCCCGGAGAATCGCTGCGGTCGAGCGTGGCTTCAGCCTCGATCCGCACCTGCACCGCATCACCGATCACGCCCGGCCAGGCGGTGATGCCGAAGGCACGCCGGCTCAGCGTGGTGGTGGCGGAGAAGCCGGCCGTACGCCGGAAGGGTGGCAGCGGATAGCGTTTGACCTGGTTCAATGTCACCTCCAGCGCGACTTCCTGGCTGACCCCGCGCAGGGTCAGGGTGCCCAGTACGCGCGCATGGCGGGCATCGATCGGTTCGACATGGCGGGAGACGAAGCGGGCGGTCGGGAAGCGTTCGCCATCGAGCAGGCTGCGGGCCAGGGTTGCCTGGTTCCACTTGGAATCACCAAGGTCCAATCGCGACACAGGAATCTCGACGTCCAGTGTCGCATCGCGCCAGTTGTCGCTATCGAACTGCAACTGGCCCTGGCTTCCGGAGATCGTACCCAGCGCCTGCGAGTAGCCGGCATGGTCGATCGCAAACAGCACACGGGTGTGCACCGGATCGATGCGGTAGGCCTCGTTGCCTGCCCAGGCGGGGGCCACGGCAAGCAGCATCGGCAGCAGGGCCAGGCAGTGGCGCATCGGCGGGGGGCTCCGGGAAAAAGACCGTTCGATCATACCCATAGCCCCCGCGCAACGCTGTGTGCACGGCTGCAACAGTTCGTGGTGCCGATGTGGCCGGAAACAGGCTGTTGCAGCGATGGCTGCAGCCCTGTGTGACAATCGGCACAGGACAGGGGGTTCAGGATGAAGAGCGGCTGGCGCCGGTGGTGCCAAGGCATTGCAGGAGCAGGTCTGGTGCTGTTGGCGCTTTCGGCTGCAGCGGCGACCTTGGACATGGCCGGTGAAACACCGCGCCTGCGCCGTTTCGGCGCGGCCGAGGGATTGCCCTCGCGCATGGTGGTGGCGCTGGCCGAAGACCGACAGGGCCGCGTGTGGGCCGCCACCGACGGCGGCCTGGCCCGCTATGACGGCGGTGAGCTGCGGGTCTGGCAGCACGACCCGGCACAACCGGATTCGCTGCCCGGCAACGAGATCGAAACCCTGCTGGTCGACCCGCTCGACCGGGTATGGGTTGGCATCAACGGCAAGGGGCTGGCCCGGCTGGATGCCGACCGCGAACGTTTCAAGACCTTCGATTCCGTCACTGAAGGGTGCCAGGGACAGTTCTGGACCCTGGCCTACGCCGAGGATGCGCTATGGGTCGGCAGCAGCAGCCATGGGGTCTGCCGCGTCGGCGAAGATGGCTCGCTGCGCCATTTCCAGCATGATCGGGCGCAGCCCGGCGGTCTGCCGAGTGACACCGTCTTCAGCAGTCTGGTGGATGCGCAGGGACGGCTGTGGGTGGGCACCGAAGCCGGTGTGGCGCGCTGGAACGGCCACGCCTTCGAAGCCGTGGCGCCGCGCGAACTGGCGGCGGTGAGCGTGCTGCGGCTGAGCCGCGATGCCGATGGCGCAATCTGGGTCGGTACGCAGAACGACGGCCTGTACCGCATCGATGCGCAGGATCGGGTGACGCGACCGGCCTGGGCCGACAGTGCTCGCCTGCGCTCGGCACTGGTCCTGGCCGACAGCCACGGAGGCTACTGGGCGGGAACTTCCGATGGCCTGCTGCGTGGTGACGGCCAGGTGCTGCGCAGGCTGGAAGGCGACCGTGGCAGTGGTTTCCTGACCGGCCACAGTGGCGTGCTCGACCTGATGCAGGACCATGAGGGAGGGCTGTGGGTCGCACTGCTGACCCAGGGCCTGGCTTACCTGCCGCCCGACTGGCGACGCTTTTCAACCTGGTACCAGTTCGATGGCAAACCGCTGGACAGCCAGTACCTGTTGAGCGCTGCCAGCGACGGTCGCAGCTACTACGTCGGCTCTGCGCATGGCGTCTACCAGATCGATGCACAGGGGACGTTGAGCCTGCTGGTCAGCGACCGCGAACTGGGCAGCGGCGCGGTGTGGTCGGTGCTGCCACGTCCCGACGGCAGGCTGTGGCTCGGCCGCGCGGGGCGCATCAGCGTCTACGACCCCGCCACCGGTGTGCTGCGCGACTGGCGCATTGGCGGTGGCGCCGACCTTCGGCAGCGGATCGATCTGATGCGGCAGGCCCCCGATGGCACGGTCTGGGTATCGGTGATGAACCTGGGCCTGCAACAGCGCAGTGCCGACGGCCGCCTGCTGCGCAGTTTCGACGGCGCTACGCTGCGAGGCAGCACCGACGCGCCGGTCGAGCAGATCCGCTTCGATGCCAGTGGGCACGCCTGGGTGGTCGGGGAAATGGGCATCTGGCGCGAGCAGGGAGACCGCTTCGAAGCGGTGCCCGGCGTTTCCAGGGGGCCCATCTACGATCTGGTATGGATCGATCCCCGGCAGTTGTGGATCGCACGCCAGGGCGCATTCGAGCGCTACCAGTGGGATGGCCTGAGCCTGCGCCTGATCCAGCGCGTCGATGCCAGTGCCGGCGTGCCGCCGGTCAGCATGGGTGGGCTGGCCCTGGCCCGGAACGGTCAGTTGTGGGCGACGACGCCCCGCGGCCTGCTGCGCTGGGATCCGAAACAGCGTCGCCTGCAGATCTTCAATGAACGCGACGGCCTGCTTGATGCCGAGTTCACCGGACGCCCACCGGCAATCGATGCCGATGGCCGGGTGCTGGCCGTTACCCAGACCGGCATGGTGGGCTTCGATCCGAATGCTGCCGACGCCGAGCTGCCACCCTCGCAGCTGGTGATCGCGCAGGTTCGCGTCCGTCGCGATGATGCGCGCGGCTGGCAGCCCTTGCCGACCTCCGGCCTGCTGTTGCTGGGGCCCGACGACCGTGACCTGCAGATCGATGCACGCCTGCTGTCCTACGCCAACCCGCAGGGCAACCGCTACCGGTTCCGCGTGCAGGGATACGACCAGAACTGGGTGGAACAGGGCGGGGACGGCCAACGCACGTTGTCGCGGCTGCCGCCCGGCACCTACGCCATCGAGGTGCAGGCCGCGACGGCCAGTGGTCCGTGGACGCCCTCGCAGCAGTTGCACATCAAGGTACTGCCCCCCTGGTGGCGCAGCGGCATGGCGATTTTCGGCTATGCAATGCTGGGCTCGCTGTTGCTGTTGGCACTGTTGTGGTCGATCCGCAGGCGGCTGCGGCGACGCCAGCAGTGGCAGTTGACGGTGCACAAGCAGCAGATCGCCGAGCAGGCATCGCAGGCCAAGAGCCGCTTCCTGGCGACCCTGGGCCACGAAGTGCGCACGCCGATGACCGGTGTACTGGGCATGAGCGAACTGCTGCTGTCCACCGAACTGGACCCGGTGCAGCGCAGCTATGCCGGTTCGATCCAGCAGGCCGGCAGCCATCTGCTGCGCCTGGTCAACGATGCGTTGGACCTGGCCCGGATCGAGGCTGGCCGGCTTGAACTGGACATCCGCCCGTTCGACCTGGACGGACTGCTGGACCAGGTGCAGGCGTTGATGCAGCCGATGGCACAACAGCGCAGGCTGGCGTTCCAGCGCGGGGAGGCATTGCCAGGCCCGATCTGCGTCAGTGGCGATGAGATGCGCGTCCGCCAGATCCTGCTGAACCTGCTGGGCAACGCGATCAAGTTCACCGAGCGTGGCCATGTCGGCCTGGCGGTGCGCCTGGACGACGACGGCGGTGCGGTGACGTTCGAGGTCAGCGACAGCGGGCCGGGCATCAATGCCGAGCAGCAGCAGCGCCTGTTCCACCGCTTCGAACAGGCCGATGGCCCGCGTACCGCCTCGCGCTATGGTGGCAGCGGGCTGGGCCTGGCGATCTGCCAGGAGCTGGCGGTGGCGATGGGCGGTCGCATCGATGTCGACAGCCAGCCGGGGCGTGGCGCACGCTTCGCCGTGCGGCTGCCGCTGCCGTGGAGCCGGCAGCAGGCCTCCAGCCCTGGCGAGGCAGCGTCGCCGATGCTGCCTGCACTGCGCATCCTGCTGGTCGAGGACGATGCCACCGTTGCCGAGGTCATCGCCGGTCTGCTGCGCAGCCGTGGCCATGAGGTGGTGCACGTGCTGCATGGCCTGGGCGCACTGTCGGAAATATCCACCGAGGGGTTCGACGTCGGCCTGCTCGACCTCGACCTGCCGGCACTCGATGGCACCGCCATCGCCCGCCAACTGCGCGCGATGGGCTACGAACTGCCGTTGGTGGCCGTTACCGCGCGCTCGGATGCCTATGCCGAGGCGCAGGTGCTTGCGGCCGGATTCGATGGTTTCCTGCGCAAGCCGGTGACCGGCGATCTGCTGGTGGCGGCCATCGCCCAGGCGCGCAGTAAACGCCAGATCATCAGCTGAGCGCGGCATCCTGCGGCGTGAATCGCGCAACTTTCGGTTTACCATGCCGACGCCCACGGCGTGGGCATCATCAACAGCAGCGTGAGGAGGCCATCGGTGGTGTATCTGCGGGCAGTGACGCTGCTGATGCTGCTGCTGTGCTGCCTGGTACCCGCTGCCGCGCAGCCGGTGCCACCTTCGCCGCGCCAGGTCACCGTGTTCGATGGGCTGCCGTCCAACACCGTCAACCGCATGGCCGAGGACCGCTACGGCTACCTGTGGATTGCCACCAACGATGGCCTGGCCCGCTACGACGGGCGCAACTACCGCATCTGGCGTTCCGAAGACGGCCTGCGCGACAACCGCATCTGGAGCGTGCTGGTCGATGCCCGCAACGAGCTGTGGATCGGCACCGAAAATGCCGGCCTGGTGCGGATGTCGGCCGATCGCCGCCAGCTGCGCTTCTACGATCGCAGCAGCCAGCCGCTGATGGGCAGCAACACCGTCTGGAGCCTGGCTGCGACACCGGATGGCGCGATCTGGTTCGGCACCCACGAGGGCGGCCTGTACCGGCTGGACAGCAATGACCGTCTGCAGCGGTTCCTGCCCGAAGCGAACAACCCGCGCAGTCTGCCGGCCGCGTCGGTGCCCTACCTGGCCACGCTTGCCGATGGCAGCCTGTGGGTCGGCACCAAGCATGGCGTGGCGCGCTGGACCGGTACCGATTTCGAACGCATCGGCGGCGACCTGGTGCCCAGCCTGCTGATCAATGGACTGACCGCAGAACCCGACGGCAGCCTCTGGATCAGCACGCTGGCCGGGGCCACGGTGCGGCGCCCGGATGGCCGTTTCGAATCCGTTCCCTGGACATTGCCGGCCGGCGACCAGGTGCTGGGCATGATGCTGCGCGACGAGCAGGGCGGGCACTGGCTGGACACGCGCAGCGGCCTGGGCCGGGGCATCGATGGCCGCTACCAGACCGTGCCGCTGTACAGCGCCATCGCCCGTGGCCTGGTGCGGCCGAACTGGACCGGCGCCTATGAGGACCGCGAAGGCGGCATCTGGCTGGCCAGTACCAATGCCGGCCTGTGGCACCTGCTTCCGCGCTGGTGGCAGTTCTCGGTGTTTTCGCGGCTGGAGGATGATCCGTCCTCGCTGCGCAATTCCTATGTGCTCGGTACCAGCCCCTCCAGCAATGGCGGGGTGTGGACGGTCGGCAGCCATGGCGCGCTGGACCGTTTCAATCCACGCACGGGCGTGATCGAGCAGCACCGCACCTTCGTCAACGGAATGCACTGGCTGACCTCGGTGCGCGAAGACCGGCAGGGCCAGGTGTGGGTGGGCTCGACCGACGCCCTGATGCGCTACGACCCGCGTCGTGGCGAGCTGCGGCGCTGGGGGCGGGACTCGGGCGCGGACGCGACCATGGAAGGCAACATCGAGGCGATGATGACCTGCGATGGCGACAGCCTGTGGTTGATGCTGTCATCGGGGCTGCAGCAGCGTGATCTGGACGGGCACGTGCGCCGGCGGCTGGAAAACGGCCAGGACGGTCTGCAGGCCGGTCAGCTCAATCTTGACGTGGAATGCGGCCCGCAGGACCGGATCTGGCTGGCCAGCAGCCGCGGCCTGCTGCAATGGCAACCGGATGCGCAGCGCTTCCAGCCGGTGCCCGGTGCGCCGGCCACTGCGGTGTACGCCCTGCACGTGGGCAAGGACGGCCAGGTCTGGTTGTCCGAGGATGGTCGCCTGTCGCGGTATCTCTGGAGCCAGGGCCGGCTGGAACGGCAGGCGGTAGTGGGCGCCGAGCAGGGCTATCCGGCGATTTCCGCTACCGGCCTGGTGGTCGACGCGCAGGGCGTGGCGTGGGCCACCAGCGCCCGCGGCCTGGTGCGGGTGAGTGCCGATGGCGAGAGCGTACGCCTGTACGGGGTGCACGATGGGCTGCCCAGCCAGGAGTTCCGCGAACACACCCTGATCGCCTCCTCGGCGGGGCGCATGGTGGCGGGTACCCCCGCCGGTGTGGTCGTGTTCGATCCCGAACAGGTTCGACCGTCCACCCGGCGTGCGCCGCTGGTGATCGAGCGGGTGGAGGTACGCCGCAACGAGCAGCTGCTGGACCTGACCCATGACACGCCATTGCAGATCGCCGATGGTGACCGCGACCTGCGTATCGTCGCGCGCCTGTTGTCCTTCGCCGATTCGGCTTCCAACACCTACCGCTACCGGTTGGCCGGCTACGACCCGGATTGGGTCGAGGTGGGCCCGGCAGGCGAGCGCCTGTTCTCGCGCCTGCCACCCGGCGCCTACCGGCTGGAAGTGCAGGCGCGCTCGGCCGACCACGTGTGGTCGCGGGTGCAGACCCTGGAATTCCATGTGCAGCCGCCGTGGTGGCGCAGCTTGTCCGGCCTGCTGGTGCTGGCCTCGATCGGGTTGCTGCTGACCAGCTGGTTCGCCTGGTTGTACCGGCGGCGGCTGCAGCGCCAGCACGCCTACCAGCTCGCCCTGCACAAGCAGGATCTGGCCGAGCACGCATCGGCGGCCAAGACGCGCTTCCTTGCCAATCTCGGCCATGAAATCCGCACGCCGATGACCGGGGTGCTGGGCATGAGTGAACTGCTGCTGGCCTCGCCGCTGGATCCGCAGCAGCGCGGCTATACCCAGTCGATCCGGCATGCGGGCGAGCATCTGCTGCACCTGGTCAACGATGCGCTGGACCTGGCGCGGATCGAATCGGGGCGCCTGGAACTGCAGTCCAACGCGTTCGGTCTCAATCGCCTGCTGCAGGATCTGGCCGCGCTGATGGGGCCACTGGCTGCACAGAAGGGCCTGCGGTTCATCCTCGACAACCAGTTGCCGGCAGGGCTGCAGGCGACCGGCGATGCGATGCGGGTGCGGCAGATCCTGCTCAACCTGCTGTCCAACGCGGTCAAGTTCACCAGCCGCGGCAGCATCACGCTGCATGCGCGTTGCGAGGAAGGGCCGCGTGGGCTGTATTTCGAGGTTCGCGATACCGGTCCGGGCATCAGCCAGGAGCAGCAGCAACGGTTGTTCCGGCGCTTCGAGCAGGCCGACGGTGCGCGCACCGCAGCGCAGTACGGCGGCAGCGGCCTGGGCCTGGCGATCTGCCGCGAGCTGGCACTGGCCATGCAGGGCCGGATCCGGGTGGAAAGCCAGCTGGGCAGCGGTACCTGCTTTGGTGTCAGCCTGCCGTTGCCGCTGCAGCAGGGGGCGGCCAGCGACGGAGGTGCCGACAGTGACGCCGCCGCTGCTGCGGTCAACATGCCGCCGCTGCGGGTGTTGCTGGTGGAGGATGATGCGACCGTGGCCGATGTGATGTGTGGGCTGCTGACCACCCGTGGCCATGAGGTGGTCCACGCGGCCCACGCGCTGGCCGCGCTGCGTGAAATCAGCGCGGGTGATTTCGATGTCGGCCTGCTCGATCTGGATCTGCCGGGCCTGAGCGGTTTCGAACTGGCCCAGCATCTGCGCAACCAGGGTTACACGTTGCCGCTGCTGGCGGTGACCGCACGCACCGACCCGGACCTGCAGCAGCAGGTGGAAGCGGCCGGCATCGGTGGTTTCCTGCGCAAGCCGGTGACCGGTGAGCTGCTGGTGGAAGCGATCGCCCGCGTGCTGGGACGGTAGGGGTTCGGCAGGGCTGCGCCCTGCACCGGCCGAATCAACGGCAACGGCAACTGCAAAGCAAAAGCAAAAGCTGGCATTCCGTGGGATGGCGGGGTGGGTCCGGTTGCGGGGGACGCTGCAAGTACGTCCATGTAAGCTCGGTCGCCGCA
>NZ_JBYTEK010000018.1:0-90380 GCF_058783335.1 Stenotrophomonas sp. FW305-C-20-S1
GGGTATTGAGTGCGGCCAGCTGCGCCGCTGCGCTCGCCGGGCATGGCCCGGCGCTGCCGACCTGTCCTGGTAGCGCCGGGCCATGCCCGGCGGATGCCTGACGGGCTTACAGCGCTTCCAGACTGCACCACGGCAATCCAGGCAGGCCCTGCCCGGCCACCGCCGCCGCTACCTGCGCGTCGGCAGCGTCCACATCGATTCCCTGCCGCACATACCAGGCCGGGTCGTAATAGCTGTGCGCGTAGCGATCGCCGCTGTCGCACAGGATGCTGACGATGCTGCCCTGGCGGCCGGCCTCGCGCATCCACTGCGCGGCCTGCAGCACGCCGATGAAGTTGGTGCCGGTGGAGCCACCGACGCGGCGCCCCAGCTGGCGGCTGACATGACGCATCGCAGCCAGGCTCAAGGCGTCGGGCACCTTCACCATGGCATCGACACTGGTCGGGATGAAGCTGGACTCCACCCGCGGCCGGCCGATGCCTTCCACCCGCGAGCCGCCGTTGCAGGTCATGCCGCGCCACTCGTTGCCGCCGGCCAGGGCAGCCTGGTAGCCATCGTAGAACACCGAGACTTCCGGGTCCGCACACAGGATGCGGGTGTCATGCCGGCGATAGCTGACGTAGCGCCCGAGCGTTGCTGCGGTACCGCCGGTGCCGGGGCTGCACACGATCCAGTCCGGAATCGGGCTGGGCTCCTCGGCCATCTGCTTGAAGATCGATTCGGCGATGTTGTTGTTGGCACGCCAGTCGGTGGCGCGCTCGGCATAGGTGAACTGGTCCATGAAGTGGCCGCCGGTTTCGCGGGCCAGCTTTTCCGAATCGCAGTTGAGGTCGCAGGCGCGCTCGACCAGATGGCAGCGGCCACCGTGGAACTCGATCGCGGCAATCTTCTCCGGCGACGTCGTGGCCGGCATCACTGCGATGAACGGCAGGCCGAGCAGGCGCGCGAAGTAGGCCTCGGAAACGGCGGTGGAGCCGCTGGAGGCCTCGATCACCGGCCGCCCTTCACGCAGCCAGCCGTTGGCCAGCGCATACAGGAACAGCGAACGCGCCAGCCGGTGCTTGAGGCTGCCGGTGGGATGGCTCGATTCATCCTTCAGGTACACCTCGATGCCCTCGAACCCGGGCAGCGCCAGCGGGATCAGGTGGGTATCGGCGGAACGGTTGAAATCGGCTTCGATCTTGCGGATGGCGGCGGCCACCCATTCACGCTGCGACATGGCGGGCAATGGTCATCAGGACGGAACGGTGCGATCCGGCCATTGTACGTCGCGGTGCCGTCAGCTGCCGGCCCGTAGAATGACACCCATCCGGCCGGCAACGGCCCTGTCTGAAGGACCTCCCCCATGACCATTCCCGCCCTGCGCGATGTCCCCGGCGTCGCCGCCCAGGCCCCGGCCGAGACCACCGGCTTCGTCTTCAACCACACCATGCTGCGGGTCAAGGACGCCACCGCCTCGCTGGACTTCTACACCCGCGTGCTGGGCTACCAGCTGATCGACAAGCGCGACTTCGCCGAAGCCCAGTTCAGCCTGTACTTCCTGGCCTACGTACCGGCCGGCACCGTGGTGCCGGAAGATGACAACACCCGCCGCCTGTGGATGGCCGGCCTGCCGGGCGTGCTGGAACTGACCCACAACCATGGCACCGAGAACCAGGAAGGCGCCGTCTACCACGACGGCAACAGCGACCCGCGCGGCTTCGGCCACATCTGCGTGTCGGTGCCGGACATCGAAGCGGCCTGCCAGCGTTTCGAAGACCTGGGCGTCACCTTCCAGAAGCGCCTGACCGACGGCCGCATGAAGAACCTGGCCTTCATCAAGGACCCGGACGGCTACTGGGTCGAGATCATCGCCAACGCCTGACCCAGAAAGGGGCACAATTCCGGTAGCGCCGGGCCATGCCCGGCGGCCTTGAGCAGGCCGCGCTGCGCGCTCGCCGGGCCCGGCCCGGCGCTACCGACTCCGTCCCCCTTTTTTGCGAGGTTCGTATGGAAACGATGGAACTGCACCGTGGGCGATTGATCGACCACATCCAGCTGGTCGTACGCGATCTGGCCGCCAGCCGCCGCTTCTACCAGGCGGTGTTCGACACGATCGGCATCCCGGTGGCCGGCGAAGGCGATGACTACTTCTGGGCCGACGAGTTGTTCATTTCCAGCGCCAGCAGCGAGGCCGCTGCCGGCCAGTTGACCGGTCGCCACCATCTGGCGTTCCAGGCACGCGATACCGCCACCGTCGATGCTTTCCACAGCGCTGCGCTGGCGGCTGGCGGCAAGGACAACGGCGCGCCCGGCGAGCGCCCGTACCATCCCGGCTACTACGGCGCCTTCGTGCTCGATCCGGATGGCAACAACATCGAGGTCGTCTACCACGGCCCGGCGAACTACAGCGCCGATTCGGTGAAGGTCAGCTTCTGATTCCTGCGCTACGCGCTCGCCGGGCATGGCCCGGCGCTACCAACGAATGAAACCGGGCATGGCCCGGCGCTACCAACGAAGAAGCCGGGCAATGCCCGGCTTCGTTTCATCACACAGCGCAGGCCTCAGTGGGCCGCCATGTAGATGTCCTGCAACACGGCCTTTTCCAGCTCCAGCTCGCCCAGCAGGTTCTTCACGATGTCACCCAGGCTGAGGATGCCGACCAGCTTGCTGCCGTCTGTGACCATCAGGTGGCGACGACGCGAGTAGGTCATCAGGGACATGGCCTGCTTCAACGTGGCGTCCGGCGCAATGCCTTCCAGGCCGGTGGACGGCAGGCTGGAAATCACCCGGCGACCGGCCTGCGGGCCATCATCGGCCAGACTGCGGACGATGTCCTTTTCGGAAATGATGCCGACCGGCGCATCATCCTTCATCACTACCAGTGCGGCGATTTTATTCGCGCTCATCTTGTGCGCGGCGGCACCGATCGTGTCTTCCGTGTCGATGGTGATGACAGCTTCTTTCTTGGATTGCAGGAGCTCGCGGACGTTCATTCTTGTTTCCTGGTGCAGGTCACTCAAGTCAAAAAAGTGTGCTCTGCCGATTCGCCCCCTCCCCGGGAACAGACCTTTCAGTGCACGTCTGGCGCACCCACCTGCCGCTTGGAATGGATCGGCAGACGTCGTGCTGCAACACGAACGAGGGGGTTCAACGGCTCAACCCGGATCTCGGTCAACTCGATTCTACGACTGCGACCATCGGTCACTAGCGGCATCGATGGGACAGTTCGTCGTAGGAACCAACTGACGATCCAGAGAATGGCACCGCGGCTGAAACCGCCGCTGAATACAGGCGATGTCGCGCATTAAAGATTGATTGCCTGCTGCCGACTGCGGACAGAAAACCCGGCGGCTGTCCCACTTGGCAGCGCCAGCGTCGTAAACGAAAGGGGCCACGTGGGCCCCTTTCGCATGCAGCATCCAATGGATCCGAGTGTTACTCCACCGTAACGCTCTTGGCCAGGTTGCGCGGCTTGTCCACGTCGGTGCCGCGCGCCAGCGCGGTGTGGTACGCCAGCAGCTGCACCGGGATGGTGTGCACCACCGGGCTGAGCACGCCGGCATGGCGCGGGGTGCGGATCACGTGCACGCCTTCGGACTCGTTGAAGTTGCTGTCCTGGTCGGCGAACACGAACAGCTCGCCGCCACGCGCGCGCACTTCCTGCATGTTGGATTTGACCTTCTCCAGCAGGCTGTCGTTGGGTGCGATCACCACCACCGGCATGTCCTCGTCCACCAGCGCCAGCGGCCCGTGCTTGAGCTCGCCGGCCGGGTAGGCCTCGGCGTGGATGTACGAGATTTCCTTCAGCTTGAGCGCGCCTTCCAGGGCGATCGGATAGTGCAGGCCACGGCCGAGGAACAGCGCACTGCTCTTGCGTGCGAAGCGCTCGGCCCATGCGGCGATCTGCGGTTCCATGTTCAACGCATGCTGCACGCTGCCCGGCAGGAAACGCAGCTGCTCCAGGTAGTCCGCTTCCTGTGCGGCATCAACGCGGCCATGCAGCTTGCCCAGCACCACGGTCAGCTGGAACAGCGCGGCCAGCTGGGTGGTGAACGCCTTGGTCGAGGCCACGCCGATCTCGGCGCCGGCACGGGTGTAGCAGACCAGTTCGCTGGCGCGCGGAATCGCGCTTTCCGGCACGTTGCAGATCGACAGCGTGTGCGTGTGTCCCAGCGATTTGGCGTACTTCAGCGCTTCCATCGTGTCCAGCGTTTCGCCGGACTGGGAGATGGTCACGATCAGGTGCTTGGGATTGGCATACGCGGCGCGATAGCGGTATTCGCTGGCGATCTCCACGCTGCACGGCAGGCCGGCGATGGCCTCGATCCAGTAGCGCGCGGTCAGGCCCGAGTAGTAACTGGTACCACAGGCCAGGATCTGCACGCCCTCGATTCCCGACAGCACCGCTTCGGCATTCTTGCCGAACAGTTCGGCCGGGAAGCCACCAGCGTCGATCGCCGCTTCGATGGTGTCGCCCAGCGCACGCGGCTGCTCGTGGATCTCCTTCTGCATGAAGTGGCGGTACGGGCCCAGCTCCAGGGAGGCCAGCGAGACATCGGAGAGATGCACATCGCGCTCGATCGGCTGATCGTTGCCATCGAAGATGCTCACGCCATCCCGGCGGATCTCGGCGGTGTCGCCCTCTTCCAGGAAGATCACCTTGCGCGTGGCCGACAGCACGGCCGACACATCGGACGCCACGAAGTTCTCGCCCTCGCCCAGACCCACCAGCAGCGGGCAGCCCATGCGGGCACAGACGAAACGTTCCGGCTCGGCACGGCTGACCACGGCCAGCGCATAGGCACCGGTCAGTTCCTTCACCGTGTGCTGCAGCGCGACCAGCAGGTCATCGCCCTTCTTCAGATGGTGGTGGATCAGGTGGGCGATCACTTCGGTGTCGGTCTGCGACTCGAAGGTGTAGCCCAGCGCGCGCAGCTTCTCGCGCTGCTCCTCATGGTTCTCGATGATGCCGTTGTGCACCAGCGCCACGCCATGGCTGATGTGCGGATGCGCGTTCGCCTCGGTGACACCACCATGGGTGGCCCAGCGGGTGTGGCCGATACCGAGGCTGGCGTTGAAGCCTTCCGCCTCGGCAGCAGTGGCCATCTCCGAGACACGACCGGTGCGGCGTACGCGGCGCACCTCGGGCCGTTCGGCCTGATCGATCACGGCGATGCCGGAGGAATCGTAGCCGCGGTATTCCAGTCGCTTCAGTCCTTCGATCAGCAGCGGCACCACGTCGCGCCCGGCGATCGCACCCACGATTCCACACATGTCACGCATTTCCTTGAAGACGGTCGCCGCATTCTAGCCTGCGTGTCCGCCAGCCCCCTCCTGTCCGCTTAATGAAAGTGTCCGGAAAGGTGTCCGCGGACACCCGGACAGTAGCGACACATGTTCAACTCATTGATGGAAAAGGAAATAAAGTTGGCACGCTGTGTGCTTTGTCCATAGCACCACTCTGGCACCACCGACAGGCACGAACCCGATGATCCGCGACACCTCCGCCCAGGACCAGATCGTTTCCTCCGCTTCAGCCAGTGCCCCCAAGGCCGCATGGCACCGTTACCGCTGGCCGGCCCTGGCGGGTATCGCGCTGCTGGCCGGCATCGGCTGGGCCGTGCATGCGTGGTCCAATGCCAGCAGCTCGTTCGACAGCAGCCGGGTGCGCATCGCCGAAGTGCAGCGCGGCGACCTGGTGCGCGACATCGCCGCCGACGGCCGCGTGATCGCCGCCAACAGCCCGGTGCTGTACGCCATCTCCGCCGGCACGGTGGACCTGAAGGTGGTCGCCGGTGACGTGGTCAAGAAGGGCCAGGAGCTGGCGATCATCGACAGCCCCGAGCTGCGCAGCAAGCTCGCCCAGGAGGAGGCTACCCTGGCCGGCCTGGAAGCCGAGGCCAGCCGCGCCAACCTGGATGCCACCCTGGCCCGGGCCAAGTCGCGCAAGGAAACCGACCAGGCCAGCATCGAGCGGCAGGCCGCCGACCGCGACCTGCAGCGCTACCAGCGCGGCTTCGATGGCGGCGCGGTGCCGCAGATCGATCTGGCCAAGGCCCAGGACACCCTGAAGAAGGCCGACATCAGCTTGGTCAATGCCACCACCGATGCACGCCTGCAGAGCCAGGGCGCGGACCTGGACGCACGCAACAAGCGTTTGCTGGCCGACCGCCAGAAGGCCGTAGTGGCCGAAGTGCGGCGCCAGGTGGACGCACTGACCCTGCGTGCACCGTTCGATGGCCAGGTCGGTCAGGTGCAGGCCACCCAGGCCACCAACCTTGCCGCCAACGCGCCGGTGCTGGGCGTGGTCGACCTGTCCAAGTTCGAAGTCGAGATCAAGGTGCCGGAGAGCTTCGCGCGCGATCTGGCGATCGGCATGCCGGCGCAGCTGACCGGTGGCAATGGCCAGCCGTTCCCGGGCGAGATCAGTGCGGTGTCGCCGGAAGTGGTCAATGGTGAAGTCAACGCTCGCGTCCGCTTCGCTGCGGCCCAGCCTGAAGGGCTGCGCCAGAGCCAGCGGATGTCGGTGCGGGTGCTGCTGGATACCCGCAGGAACGTCATGAAGGTCGAGCGCGGCCCGTTCGTGGAACAGGGCAACGGTGTGGCGTACGTAATGGATGGCCGCACCGCGGTGCGTCGTCCGATCGAACTGGGCGTCAGCAGCCTGGGCGAAGTGGAAATCAAGTCGGGTGTGCAGCCGGGGGACCGCATCGTGGTCTCGGGCAGCGACCTGTTCAAGGACGCCGAACGCGTCTCCGTCAACTGACAACTCATACATCCTGGAGAGAGGACACCCCATGTACATGCTCGAAATGCGTTCGGTCGCCAAGGTCTTCCGTACCGAACAGGTGGAAACCCACGCGCTGCGTTCACTGGAACTGCAGGTCAAGGAAGGCGAGTTCGTCGCCGTCACCGGTCCGTCCGGCTCCGGCAAGACCACCTTCCTCAACATCGCCGGCCTGCTGGAAACCTTCACCAGCGGCACCTACATGCTTGATGGCCAGGACGTCAGCAAGCTCGGCGATGATGCCCGCAGCCGCCTGCGCAACCAGAAGATCGGCTTCATCTTCCAGGGCTTCAACCTGATTCCGGACCTCAACCTGTTCGACAACGTGGACGTGCCGCTGCGCTACCGCAGGATGAGCGCCGGCGAGCGCCGCGAGCGCATCGAAAAGGCGCTGAGCCAGGTTGGCCTGGGCTCGCGCATGAAGCACTACCCGAACGAACTCTCCGGCGGCCAGCAGCAGCGCGCGGCGATCGCCCGTGCCCTGGCCGGCAGCCCGCGCCTGCTGCTGGCCGACGAACCGACCGGCAACCTGGACACGCAGATGGCGCGCGGGGTGATGGAACTGCTGGAGGAGATCAACGCCGCCGGCACCACCATCGTGATGGTCACCCACGACCCGGAACTGGCCGCACGCGCGCAGCGCAACGTGCACATCGTCGACGGCCAGGTCACCGACCTGGTGCGCGAGCCGGTGCTGGCCACCCCGCGTCGCATCGTCGCCGTCAACGAGTGAGGGCACGACCATGTTCGCCTACTACGCCCGACTGGCGGTACGCAGCTTCCGCCGCAACAAGGTACTGACCGCGCTGATGGTGGTGGCCATCGCGCTGGGCATCGGTGCTTCGATGACCACCCTGACCGTGTTCCACGTGCTGTCCGGCGACCCGATCCCTGACAAGAGCGACCGCCTGTTCTACGTGCAGGTCGATCCGCGCCCGCGCTCGGGTTACCTGACCGGCGAAGAGCCGGAGACCCAGATGACCCGCTTCGATGCCGAGACGCTGCTGCGCGAGAAGCGTGGCGAGCGCCAGGCGATGATGAGTGCGGGCGCCGTCACCGTCGAGCCGGAAGGCAGCACGTTGAAGCCGTTCAACATCGACACCCGCTGGACCTCGGCCGACTTCTTCCCGATGTTCAACGTGCCGATGCTGTACGGCCGCGCCTGGACCGCCGGCGACGATGACGGTCGCGCCCGCGTGGTGGTGCTGTCCAAGGTGATCAATGACAAGCTGTTCCAGGGCGCCGACAGTGTCGGTCGCCAGATCCGGGTCGAGGGCCATTCGCTGCGCGTGATCGGGGTGATGGATACCTGGAATCCGGAACCGCACTTCTTCGACCTGACCGTGGGCAACTACGGCCGCGAGGAAGACCTGATGATGCCGCTGTCCACCGCGATGGACCTCAAGCTCGGCAGCAACGGCAACATGAACTGCTTCCGCGACGGCGCACCCGATGACGACAGCAATTCGATCAACGCGCCGTGCACCTGGATCCAGTACTGGGTGGAGCTTGAGCCGTCCAAGGCCGAGGACTACCGCCGCTACCTGGTGAACTACTCGGACCAGCAGCGGGCTGCCGGCCGTTTCGAGCGCCCGGCCAACGTGCGCCTGCGCACCGTGATGGAGTGGCTGACCTTCAACAACGCGGTACCCAGCGACGTGCGCCTGCAGATGTGGCTGGCCCTGGGTTTCCTCGGTGTCTGCCTGGTCAACACGGTCGGCCTGCTGCTGGCCAAGTTCCTGCGCCGCAGCGGTGAGATCGGCGTGCGCCGCGCACTGGGTGCCAGCCGCGGGCAGATCTTCCTGCAGTGCCTGGTCGAGGCGGGCGCGGTGGGCGTGGTCGGCGGCGTGCTCGGCATCGGCCTGGCACTGCTGGGCCTGTATGCAGTGCGCCAGCAGCCGGTGGACTACGCCAAGCTGGCCCACCTCGACGGCAGCATGCTGCTGCTCGCCCTCGGCCTGACCCTGCTGGCCAGCATTGCTGCCGGCTTCCTGCCCGCCTGGCGCGCGATGCAGGTCACCCCGGCCATCCAGCTCAAGTCGCAGTAAGCACCAGAACGAGGACTTCCCATGGACATCCGCCCCATCCTCAGCACCCTGCGCCGGCACAAGACCGCAGCCGCATTGATCGTGCTGGAAATCGCCCTGACCTGCGCCATCGTCTGCAATGCCCTGTTCCTGGTCACCCAGCGCGTGGAAAAGATCAGCCAGCCCAGCGGCCTGGCCGAGAACGAACTGGTCATGGTCCGGGTCAGCGGCATCGGCAAGCAGGCCAACGCCATGGCCCGCACCAACGAAGACCTGGCATCGCTGCGCGCGATTCCCGGCGTGACCAGCGTGACCAAGGTCAACCAGCTGCCATTCCGCCGCAACTCGAGCAACACCAGCATCTCGCGCGAACGTGACCAGGAGCGCCCGACCGCGTTCGTGTCGTTGTACATGTTCAGCGAGAACGCACTGCCGACGCTTGGCCTGCAGCTGGTCGCCGGCCGCGACTTCCTGCCCAGTGAATACATCGACTATGAGGAAGCCCAGAAGAATCCGAAGCCCGACCGCGCCGCGCCGGTGATCATCAACCAGCAGGTCGCCGCCAAGATGTATCCGGACCAGAGCGCGCTGGGCAAGACCTTCTACATGGGCAACCAGGCCCTGCACGTGGTCGGCGTGGTCGCCCATCTGGCCACCCCCACCGACTACAACGACAACAGCACCCTGTCGATGATGCTGCCGGTGCGTACCGACTTCACCCGCGGCCCGTACATGCTGCGCACTTCGCCGGAACGCCGCGATGAAGTGCTGAAGGGTGCGCTGGCCGCGCTGGAGCACAACGACCCCAACCGCCTGGTGCGCGAGAAACTGACTTACCAGGAACAGCGTGCCGACTACTTCAAGAACGACCGCTCGATGGTCGGCCTGCTGGTGACGGTCTGCGTGGCGCTGCTGGTTGTCACCGCCCTGGGCATCGTCGGCCTGGCCAGCTTCTGGGTGCAGCAGCGCAGCAAGCAGATCGGCATCCGCCGCGCATTGGGCGCCACCCGCGGGCAGATCCTGCGCTACTTCCAGACCGAGAACTTCCTGCTGGCCACGCTGGGCATCGTGCTGGGCATGCTGGCGGCGTACGCCATCAACCTGGCCCTGATGAACATGTACGAGCTGCCGCGCATGCCGCTGCTGTACCTGCCGCTGGGCGCAGCGCTGCTGTGGCTGCTGGGGCAGATCGCCGTGTTCGGCCCGGCCCGCCGCGCTGCGGCGGTGCCACCGGCCGTCGCCACGCGGGGGGCGTGAGATGCGCGCCAGCCTGCTGGTGCTGTTGCTGGCCCTGCCGCTGCCGGTACTCGCCGGCAGCAGCAGCGCGCAGACGCTGGAGTGGCGCCAGGACGATGCGCGGCTGGCGCTGCGCTCGACCGAAGGCGTGGTGAGGGTGGATGCGGCCAGCCCGGAGGCGCGCTTCGGCGTGCGCCATGGCGACCGCATCCTGCGCGTGGACGATTCGCCGGTGCGGCAGATCGAACAGCTCGCCGACGCAGTGCGGGCGGCATCGACGCCCACCGTCCACCTGCTGCTGCGCCGCGATGGCCGGATGCTCACGGTACCGGTGAACGTGGCCCAGTGGCGCCCCGCGCTGGCGCCGCCGCCCCCCCCTCCGGCTCCGCCGCCGCCGCCGCCACGGCGCTGAGTCCGGACGCCCCTGCGCTACCGCTGGTTTCGCTATATTGCAGAGCGGCCCGGTAGCGCCGGGCCATGCCCGGCGGTTCCAGCCGCTGCAACTTCACCCGCCCCGCCGGGCATGGCCCGGCGCTACCCTCTTTGCGACCCATGCCTGCGATCCTGATCATCGACGACAACGCCAGCGTGGGAACCGCGCTGGACGTGCTGTTCTCCCTGCACGACATCGACACCCTGCTGGCGCAGAGCCCGGCCGAAGGGCTGGCGCTGCTGGAATCGCAGCCGGTGGACCTGGTGATCCAGGACATGAATTTCAGCGAGGACACCACCTCCGGTGAGGAAGGCGAGGCGCTGTTCGCACAGATCCGCGAACGCCACCCCGATCTGCCGGTGATCCTGCTGACGGCCTGGACCCACCTGAGCAGCGCGGTGGACCTGGTCAAGGCCGGTGCCGCCGACTACCTGGCCAAGCCCTGGGATGACCGCAAGCTGCTGACCACGGTCAACAACCTGCTGGAATTGTCCGAAGCGCGGCGCGAGCTGGACCAGCGACGCCAGCGCGAACAGCGCCAGCGGCATGCGCTGGAAGACAAGTACGCATTGTGTGGTGCAGTGTTCGCCGACCCCGCCAGCGAGCGGGTGATCGCCCTGGCCTGCCAGGTCGCGCGCTCGGAGCTGCCGGTACTGATCACTGGCCCCAATGGCGCGGGCAAGGAGAAGATCGCGCAGATCATCCAGGCCAACTCGCTGGTGGCCAAGGGTCCGTTCGTGGCGGTGAACTGTGGCGCCCTGCCCTCCGAACTGATCGAGGCCGAACTGTTCGGCGCCGAGGCCGGCGCCTATACCGGCGCCAACAAGGCGCGCGAAGGCAAGTTCGAGGCAGCCGACGGCGGCACGCTGTTCCTGGATGAGATCGGCAACCTGTCGCTGGGTGGGCAGATGAAGCTGCTGCGCGTGCTGGAGACAGGACGTTTCGAACGCCTGGGCTCCAACCGCGAACGCCAGGTCAAGGTGCGCGTGGTCAGCGCGACCAATGCCGACCTGCCGGCGATGATCCGCGAAGGTACGTTCCGCGAAGACCTTTACTACCGGCTCAACACGGTGGAACTGACGCTGCCGCCGCTGGCCGACCGCCCCGGCGACATCGTGCCGCTGGCCGAGCATTTCCTCAGCATCGGCAAGCCGCTGTCCAGCACGGCGGCCACCGCACTGCAGCGCCACCTGTGGCCGGGCAACGTGCGCGAGCTGCGCAACGTGATCCAGCGTGCCGAGCTGCTGGCCACCGGCAACCGCATCGAAGTGGCCGATCTCAACCTGCCGCGTGCACCTGCTGCACCGCGCCCGACGCCAAGCGCCGGCAATGATCCCGATCGCGCACGCATCGAAGAAGTGCTGGCGCGCAACCACGGCGTCATCGCACAGGCGGCCAACGAGCTTGGACTGAGCCGGCAGGCGCTGTACCGGCGCATGGACCGTCACGGCATCCCACGCGAATGAAGCGACGCTCCTTCACCTTCCGCCTGTTCCTGCGCCTGCTGCCGGTGCTGGCGCTGGCTGCCGCGCTGCCGTGGCTGCTGGCCTACTGGATGGACCATGGCTGGGTGGTGACCACGGTCTCCACGATCATCCTGCTGTCATTGATGTGGTGGACGCTGCGCCGCGCCACCGCACCGGTGCGCTCGTTGATGCGGGCGCTGTCCGGGACCACCAGCAGCTACCGCGACGGTGAGTACAACTTCGGCATCTACTGGCCCGGCAATGACGAACTGGGTGACCTGGTGCAGGCACACCGCGAGCTGGGGGAAGTGCTGCGCGCACAACGCCAGGGCCTGGTGCAGCGCGAACTGCTGCTGGACACCATGGTGCAGAACACCCCGGTGGCGATGCTGCTGATCGCCGCCGGTGGCGATGGCATTTCCCGCGTGGTGTTCTCCAACCTGGCCGCGCGCAAGCTGCTGCACAGCGGCTGGAAGCTGGAAGGCCAGCGCATGGAAGACGTGCTCGAGCAGCTGCCGGTGGAACTGCGCGATGCCATCGGCCGCGGCGGCGACAGCCTGTTTGCGGTGAAGTCGGAAAGCGAAGACGGTGTGGAGGGCGACGAGGACGACGAACAGGTCTATCACCTGTCGCGGCGCGCGTTCCAGCTCAACGGCCGCCCGCATGACCTGCTGTTGGTACGCCAGCTCACTGCCGAACTGCGCCGGCAGGAAGTACAGACCTGGAAGAAGGTGATCCGGGTGATCAGCCACGAACTCAACAACTCGCTGGCGCCGATCGCATCGCTGGCGCACTCCGGCGGCGAACTGGTCAAGCGCGAGCGCTTCGACCGGCTGCCGGAGATCTTCACCACCATCGAAGACCGCGCCCGCCACCTGGAAGGCTTCATCCGCGGCTACGCGCGTTTCGCCAAGCTGCCGCAGCCGCAGCTGCAGACCGTGCACTGGGCGCCGTTCCTGTCCAGCCTGTGCCAGCAGATTCCGTTCACGATGGAGCGTGCACCCGACGAGGAACTGAGCAGCCGGATCGACATCGCCCAGTTCGGCCAGGCCCTGCTCAACCTGCTGAAGAATGCACACGAGGCCTGTGCTGAAGCAGATCCACCGAACAACGACGTGCAGGTGCAGCTGACCCGGCTGCCGCAGTGGCTGCGGCTGGATGTGCTGGACCGCGGCAAGGGCATGAACGAGCAGGTGCTGCAGAATGCGCTGATGCCGTTCTATTCGACCAAGCGCAACGGCACCGGGCTGGGGCTGGCCCTCACCCGCGAGATCGTCGAGGCGCACGGTGGTCGCGTGTCACTGCAGAACCGCACCGACGGCGGGCTGTGTGTGTCGATCCTGTTGCCGGTGGGGTAGGTTTGTTCTTCCTTCCTCTGTTGATGGCTGAAGGTTGATCATTGTTCATGGGTGTCACTTTTCTTTGTACGCAAAGAAAAGTAACCAAAAGAAGCGTTCCGCCGGCCGCGAGCCGTCGTGCTGCGCATCGGTGCTCGGCTCGCTTCAAGACGGACTCGAGAAGCAGAGCAAAAGCATCCACGCATGGCGTGGATCTACTGGGTGCAGCTGTGGCCTTTGACTTGGGTCCGCCTTGAAGCGAGCCGAGCACCGCAGGGCCGGCGAGGGCGAAGAGGCGCGGGTGTCTGAGCGCAGCGAGTTCCCGCGCCGTCCCTCGACGGACCAAGGAGCGCAGGGTACCGGCGTGCGCAGCACGACGGCTCGCGGACTGGCGGCGCGTTTCTTTTGGTTACTTTTCTTTTCGCGCGAAAAGAAAAGTGACACCCATGAACCGTGATCAACCTTCAGCAATCAACAGAAGAGGCAAAAACTAAAGCACCCGTCGCATCGCCACCCGCAGGTGCATCGGGAATCCCAACGCGGCTTCCTCGGCCATCACCCCTCGCAGGCCCGCGCCCCACTCTGGCTCCGGCAGCAGGGTGAATCCTTCGCTGGCATAGAACGCCGCATTCCACGGTACATCGGACAACGTGGTCAGCACCGCCGCCGGATAGCCAAGCGCCCTGGCCTCGGCGAGTGCATGCTGCAGCAACGCCCGTCCGTAGCCACGGCGAGCATGATTGGGATCCACATCCATCTGCAGCACATGGAAATCGCCGTCGAGCGTACCGCCCAGCAAATAGCCGGCGATGCCGCCAGCGGCGCCTTCGATGATCCACAACAGGCCACGCCGCAGTCCGGCCTGCAACGTGGGAAGGTCCAGTCCATGGCCGGCGAACACCGGGTACGCCTCGTGCCCGCGCAGCAGTTCACCCGCACGCTGTTCGATGCGGGGCAGCGCACTCAGTTCATCGACGCGCGGTGGCCTCGGCTCAGCTTTTCTTGATGGGGCGCTGCCAGCCATCGATGGTTTCCTGGCGCGCACGGGCTACGGTCAGCTTGCCGTCCGGCGCAGTGCGGGTGATGACCGAACCGGCAGCAATCGTCGCGCCTTCACCGATCAGCACCGGCGCCACCAGCGAACTGTTGGAGCCGATGAAAGCGTTGTCGCCGATGGTGGTGGTCGACTTGTTCACGCCGTCGTAGTTGCAGGTGATGGTGCCCGCGCCGATGTTGACCTTGCTGCCGATCACCGCATCGCCCAGATAGGTGAGGTGGTTGGCCTTGCTGCCCACTCCCAGGGTGACCTTCTTGGTTTCCACGAAGTTGCCCACGTGCACGCCATCGGCCAGCACGGTGCCCGGGCGCAGGCGCGCGAACGGGCCGATCTGCGCCGCACCCTCACTGATCACGCCTTCCACATCGCAGTGCGCACGCACTTCGGTGCCAGCGCCGAGTGTGACGTCCTTCAGCCGGGTGAACGGGCCGATGGTCACGCCATCGCCGAGCACCACCTTACCTTCAAGGATCACATCGACATCGATCATCACATCGCTGCCGACGATCACCTCACCCCGGATATCCACCCGCGACGGATCGCGCACGCGCGCGCCCTGGATGCACAGCGCGCGCACCGCGCGCCGTTGCCAGGCCCGTTCCAGCTGCGAGAGCTGCCACGGATCGTTCGCGCCTTCGGCGTCCTGCGCATCGGCCACCAGGGCCATCTCCGCCGGAGTGAACTCGCGGGCGGCAAAGGCGAATACATCGGTCAGGTAGTACTCGCCCTGCGCGTTGCTGTTGGACAGCTGCGACAGCCAGCGGCGCAGCGCCGTCGATTCGGCAGTGATGATGCCGGTGTTGATGATGCGCACCCGGCGCTGTTCGTCATCGGCGTCCTTCTGCTCGACGATCGCCCCGACCTTGCCTTCGGCGTCGCGCAGCACGCGACCATAGCCGGTGGGATCCTCGACATCGGCCACCAGCACGGCCAGCCGGCCCGGCTGGGCCAGCAGGTCGCGCAGGGTCTGCGCACGGATCAACGGCACATCGCCGTACAGCACCAGCACCTGGGCGGCGTCGGGCACCTCCGGCATGGCCTGGGCAACGGCGTGACCGGTACCCAGCTGCTGCGCTTGTTCCGCCCACAACAGGTCCGGCTGGTCAGCGAAGTAGCTCCGCACCTGATCCCCGCCGTGGCCGTACACCACGTGGATGGCGGCCGGCTGCAGTTCCCGCGCCGTGGCGATCACATGCGCCAGCATCGGCTGGCCGGCAATCGGCTGCAGCACCTTGGGCAGCACCGACTTCATGCGCTTGCCGGCGCCAGCGGCGAGGATGATCACGTGCAGGGGTTGGGTCATGCGGGCGGTCCACGATTCGATGGCGGTGATTCTAGAACGGAGGCCGTTAACATGGGGCCCCCACCATGACCCCGGCACCATGAGCCTGCTCCGCCAAGGCCGTTCCTATCTCGTCATCGGCCTGCTGCAGTTGCTGCTGGACTGGGCGGTGTTCGTGCTGGCGACGGCGGCCGGCATGCCGGCTGCGCCCGGCAACGTCTGCGGACGCGTGGCCGGCATGCTGCTGGGTTTCTGGCTCAATGGACGCATCACCTTCGCCGACGCCAACGGGCAGCGCCTGGGCTGGCGCCGCTTCGCACGATTCCTGCCGCTGTGGCTGCTGCTGACCATGGCCAGCACACTGCTGGTGGCCGCCGCCGACCATGCGCTGGGCCTGCGGTACGCCTGGCTGGCAAAGCCGCTGGTGGAAGCGGGCCTGGCGGTGGTGTCTTTCCTGCTGCTGCGCCATGTCGTGTACCGGTAACGGCGTTTCCGCTACGTTGTCGACACATACAAAAACGCCGGCACTGGGCCGGCGTTCCTGCTCGATGGCGCTGGACCTCAGTGCTTGAGGGTCTTGCGCAGGCGCTCAAGCGCCTGCAGCTGGACAACGGCCTCTGCCAGCTTCTGCTGGGCTTCGGCCACTTCCATCGCTTCGCCGCGGTTGGCCAGGATGCGTTCGGCTTCTTCCTTGGCCTTGCGGACCGAGGCTTCGTCGATGTCCTGTGCGCGGATCGCGGTGTCGGCCAGCACGGTCACCACCTGCGGCTGCACTTCCAGGATGCCGCCGGAAATGGCGAAATCCAGCTGCTCGCCGCTCGGCGTGGTCACTACCACCTTGCCCGGCTTCAGGCGGGTGATCAGCGGTGCGTGCTTGGGCGCGATGCCCAGTTCGCCCAACTCACCGGTGGCCACGACCAGGGTCGCTTCGCCACGGAAGATTTCCTGCTCGGCGCTGACGATGTCGCAACGGATGGTGCTCATGTAACTCTCTTCGCTAGGGGGCGGGTCGAACCCACCGCAGGGATTCCGCAGCGGTGGGCGCAGGCCCACCCCGTGTCACGGTCGGGACGGGCGTGTGCCCGTCCCCGCCGCATCAGGCCTTCTCGGCCATCTTCTTGGCCTTCTCGACCGCTTCTTCGATGCTGCCGACCATGTAGAACGCCTGCTCCGGCAGGTGGTCGTACTCGCCATCGACGATGGCCTTGAAGCCACGGATGGTGTCCTTCAGCGACACGTACTTGCCCGGCGAGCCGGTGAACACTTCGGCCACGTGGAACGGCTGGCTGAAGAAGCGCTCGATCTTGCGGGCGCGCGACACGGCCTGCTTGTCTTCTTCGGACAGTTCGTCCATGCCCAGGATGGCGATGATGTCCTTCAGTTCCTTGTACTTCTGCAGGGTCTGCTGGACGCGCTGGGCGGTGTCGTAGTGCTCGTGGCCGATGACCAGCGGGTCCATCTGGCGGCTGGTGGAGTCCAGCGGATCGACCGCCGGGTAGATACCCAGCGAAGCGATCGAACGCGACAGGGTCACGGTCGAGTCAAGGTGGGCGAAGGTGGTCGCCGGCGACGGATCGGTCAAGTCATCGGCCGGCACGTAGACGGCCTGGATCGAGGTGATCGAACCATTCTTGGTCGAGGTGATGCGCTCCTGCAGGACGCCCATTTCCTCGGCTAGGGTCGGCTGGTAACCCACTGCCGACGGCATACGACCCAGCAGTGCCGACACTTCGGTACCGGCCAGGGTGTAGCGGTAGATGTTGTCGACGAACAGCAGCACGTCCTTGCCCTTGCCGTTCTCGTCCTTCTCGTCGCGGAAGTACTCGGCCATGGTCAGGCCGGTCAGGGCGACGCGCAGACGGTTGCCCGGCGGCTCGTTCATCTGGCCGTACACCATCGCGACCTTGTCCAGGACGTTGGAGTCCTTCATCTCGTGGTAGAAGTCGTTGCCCTCACGGGTACGCTCACCCACGCCGGCGAACACGGACAGACCGCTGTGCGCCTTGGCGATGTTGTTGATCAGTTCCATCATGTTGACGGTCTTGCCGACGCCGGCGCCGCCGAACAGGCCGACCTTGCCGCCCTTGGCGAACGGGCACATCAGGTCGATGACCTTGATGCCGGTTTCCAGCAGCTCGGTGGCCGGGGACTGGTCTTCATACGACGGAGCAGCGCGATGGATTTCCCAGGTGTCGCTGGAGGCGACCGGACCGGCTTCGTCGATCGGGCGGCCGAGCACGTCCATGATGCGGCCCAGGGTGCCAGCGCCGACCGGCACGGAGATGCCGCGGCCGGTGTTGGTGGCCACCAGGTTGCGCTTCAGGCCATCGGTGGAGCCCAGCGCGATGCAGCGGACCACGCCGTCACCGAGCTGCTGCTGCACTTCCAGGGTGATTTCGGTGTTGTCCACCTTCAGCGCGTGGTACACCTTCGGCACCGACTCGCGGGGGAATTCGACGTCGACGACGGCGCCGATGATCTGAACGATCTTGCCCTGACTCATTGCTGCATCCTCTAAATGTGTGCTTTTAACGAACGCGGTCAGACTGCTGCCGCGCCGCCGACGATTTCGGAGATTTCCTGGGTGATCGCTGCCTGGCGGGCCTTGTTGTAGACCAGCTGCAGGGTTCCGATCAGCTTGTTGGCGTTGTCACTGGCCGACTTCATCGCCACCATGCGCGCGGCATGCTCGGAAGCGACGTTTTCCAGCAGCGCCTGGTACACCAGCGACTCGATGTAACGCGTCATCACGTGCTCGAGCACGGTCGCGGCATCGGGTTCGTACAGGTAGTCCCAGTCGTGGTGCGCAACCTGCTTCTCAGCGGCCGGCAGCGGCAGCAGCTGATCGAAGCTGGCCTTCTGCGTCATCGTGTTGACGAAGCGGTTGTAGACCAGGTACACGCGGTCGACCTTGCCTTCGGTGAAGGCGTCGAGCATGACCTTGATCACACCGATCAGCGATTCCAGCTTCGGCGTGTCGCCGATGTGGGTCACCGTGCCGACCATGTTCACCTTGACCCGGCGGAAGAAGGTCGATGCCTTCTGGCCTATGGTCACCAGGTCCACTTCGGCGCCCTTGTCCTGCCAGGCCTTGGCTTCGCCAAGCATCCTGCGGAACAGGTTGTTGTTGAGGCCGCCGGCCAGACCGCGATCGGAGGAGATCACGATGAAACCGACCCGCTTGACCTGCTCACGCTCGACCAGGAACGGATGCTGGTAGTCGGTGCTGGCCTGCGCCAGGTGGCCGATCACCTGCTTCATCGCCTGCGCGTACGGACGCGAGGTCTTCATCCGATCCTGCGCCTTGCGGATCTTGGAGGCCGAGACCATTTCCAGGGCGCGCGTCACCTTGCGGGTGTTCTGCACGCTCTTGATCTTGGTTTTGATTTCGCGTCCGCTTGCCATCTTTTATTCCCGTGGCGCGGGGCCGGGGCCCCGCGTTGTTCAACCGTTTGATCGTCTGGTCCAGCGGAGCATCGCTCCGCTCTACAGGACCTCGATTACCAGCTGCCGGTGGTCTTGAACTCGACGATGCCCTTCTTGAAGGCACCTTCGATGTCGTTGTCCCAACCGCCGGTGGCGTTGACCTTGCCGATCAGTTCGCCCTGGGTGTTGGCGAAATGCGCGTGCAGGCCTTCTTCGAACGCCAGCAGCTTGCTGACCGGCACGTCGTCGAGGTAACCCTCGTTGACGGCGTAGATCGACAGCGCCTGGTTGGCGATCGACATCGGCGCGTACTGCTTCTGCTTCATCAGCTCGGTGACGCGCTGGCCGCGCTCAAGCTGCTTGCGGGTGGCTTCGTCCAGGTCCGAGGCGAACTGCGCGAACGCAGCCAGCTCGCGGTACTGGGCCAGCGAGATACGGATGCCGCCGGACAGCTTCTTGATGATCTTGGTCTGCGCCGAACCACCGACGCGCGACACCGAGATACCGGCGTTCACGGCCGGGCGGATGCCGGCGTTGAACAGATCGGTTTCCAGGAAGATCTGGCCGTCGGTGATCGAGATCACGTTGGTCGGAACGAACGCGGAAACGTCGCCGGCCTGGGTCTCGATGATCGGCAGCGCGGTCAGCGAACCGGTCTTGCCGGTCACCGCACCGTTGGTGAACTTCTCGACGTACTCTTCGGACACGCGGGCAGCGCGCTCGAGCAGACGGGAGTGCAGGTAGAACACGTCACCCGGGTAGGCTTCACGGCCCGGCGGGCGCTTCAGCAGCAGCGAGATCTGGCGGTAAGCCACGGCCTGCTTGGACAGATCGTCGTACACGATCAGCGCGTCTTCGCCGCGGTCCATGAAGTACTCGCCCATGGTGCAGCCCGAGTAGGCGCTGATGTACTGCATCGCGGCCGATTCGGACGCGGTGGCAGCCACCACGATGGTGTGAGCCAGGGCGCCGTTCTCTTCCAGCTTGCGCACGATGTTGGCAACGGTCGAAGCCTTCTGGCCGATCGCTACGTACACGCACTTGATGCCGGTACCCTTCTGGTTGATCACCGCATCGATGGCCAGTGCGGTCTTGCCGGTCTGGCGGTCACCGATGACCAGCTCGCGCTGGCCACGGCCGATCGGGATCATCGAGTCGACCGACTTGTAACCGGTCTGCACCGGCTGGTCGACCGACTTGCGCCAGATCACGCCCGGAGCAACGCGCTCCACCGGAGCGGTCAGCTGGGTGGCCAGCGGGCCCTTGCCGTCGATCGGCTCGCCGAGCGCGTTGACGACGCGGCCCAGCAGTTCCGGACCGACCGGCACTTCCAGGATGCGGCCGGTGGTCTTGGCGACGTCACCTTCGCGCACGTTCTCGTAGCCACCCAGGACCACGGCGCCGACCGAGTCGCGCTCCAGGTTCAGGGCCAGGGCAAAGGTGTTGTTCGGCAGTTCGATCATTTCGCCCTGCATCACGTCGGCCAGACCGAAGATGCGCACGATGCCGTCGGACACGCTGGTCACGGTGCCTTCGTTGCGCGATTCCGCGGCCAGCTTGACCTTCTCGATGCGGTTCTTGATCAGTTCGCTGATTTCGGAGGGGTTGAGCGTGGTTGCCATCGTCAAGTCCTAGTGCCGGCAGCGGGGCCGGACGTTAAATGAATTCAGTTAGCGAGCGCGGTCTGCAGACGGGCCAGCTTGCCCTTCAGCGAACCATCGATGACCACGTCGCCGGCGTCGATCACAGCGCCGCCGATCAGCGAGGCGTCGACCGCGGTGGCCACTTCGACCTCGCGGTTGAAGCGCTTGCGCAGCGCGGCCTTGATCGCGTCCAGCTCGGCAACCGACAGCTCGGCCGCGGAGGTCACCGTGGCCTTGACCACGTGCTCGGCCTCGGCGCGCAGGGCGTCGAACATGCCGGCGATCTCCGGCAGCAGCGGCAGACGATGCGACTCGGCAAGCACAGCCAGGAAGCGCGAGTAGGTCTCGCCGCGGGACTCCGGCGCCAGCAGGGCGATGGCGTCATCGCGACCCAGCTCCGGGTTGGCGAGCAGGGCCGCCACGCGCGGGTCGGCGGCGACGTGGGCGGAGAACGCCAAAGCGTCCGACCACGGCGCGAACGCGCCTTCGTCACGCGCGGTCGCGAAGGCGGCGCGGGCGTACGGGCGGGCAAGCGTGAGGGCCTGGCTCATCCTTAAATCTCCGAGGCCAGCTCGTCGAGCAGCGCCTTGTGGGCGTTGGCGTCGATTTCGCGCTTGAGCAGCTTTTCGGCACCGGTCACGGCCAGCGCGGACACCTGCTTGCGCAGATCTTCACGGGCACGGTTGGCGGCGGCGTCGATTTCGGCCTGGGCCAGGTCCTTCTGACGGGTGGCTTCGGCAACAGCTTCGTTGCGGGCCGCGTCGACGATCTGGTTGGCACGCGCGTGGGCCTGGTCGATGATCTCGTTGGCCTTGGTGCGGGCTTCCTTCAGCGCTTCATTGACCTTGTCCTGCGCCTGGGCCAGATCTTTCTGGCTGCGGTCGGCAGCAGCGAGGCCTTCAGCGATCTTCTGCTGGCGCTCTTCGATCGCGTTCATCAGCGGCGGCCAGATCTTGGTCGCGATGAGCCAGATCAGGGCGGCAAAGGCCAGGGCCTGGGCGATGAGGGTAAAACCGATATCCATGGGGTTCGCTCAGTCGGTTGTGACGGGATGGATGCGCCGCCACACGGGCGGCGCCTCCGAACCTTCATCCGCGACCAGGCGCCTGCGGCGCCCGGTCGTTTCACTTTCGCTGGATCAGCCAGCGATTGCCGGCAGGCGCGAGACGAACTCGCCGACCAGCGGGTTGGCGAAGGCGAACAGCAGGCCCACGGCGACCGAGATGATGAAGGCGGCGTCGATCAGGCCGGCGGTGATGAACATGCGGACCTGCAGGACCGGGATCAGTTCCGGCTGGCGCGCGGCCGACTCCAGGAACTTACCGGCCATGATGGCCAGACCCAGACCGGCGCCCAGCGCGGCCAGGCCGATCATGATGCCGACGGCGAGGACGGTGGAGCTCTGAACTTGGGCGAGATTGGTCAGGACGGCGAAGTACATGGTTTTCTCCAGGAACTTGATTGCTAAGGGTTTAGAAACAAACGGATGAAGGGTGAAGCGAAACTCAGTGAGCGTCTTCCGACAGGCTCAGGTACACGATGGACAGCATCATGAAGATGAAGGCCTGCAGCGGGATCACCAGCAGGTGGAACAGCATCCAGCCGAAGCCGGCGAACGCGCCTGCAAACATGCCGGCGATACCTGCACCGCCCAGCACCCAGATCAGCAGGAACACGATTTCACCGCCGAACATGTTGCCGAACAGTCGCATCGCCAGCGAAATCGGCTTGCTCAGCCACTCGACGATGTTCAGGATCAGGTTGAACGGCATCATCCACTTGCCGAACGGTGCGGTCAGGAATTCCTTGGTGAAACCACCAATACCCTTGGCGCGCAACGCGAAGAACAGCATCAGGAAGAACACGCTGATCGACATGCCCAGGGTGGCATTGACGTCAGCGGTGGGGACCGGCTTCCAGTACGGCACGCCCATCAGTTCGAGCGGCTTGGCGATGAAGTCGGCCGGGATCATCTTGATGAGGTTCATCAGGAGGATCCAGAAGAAGATCGTGATCGCGATCGGGGTCACCAGCTTGCTGGTGCCGTGATAGGTGTCCTTGGCCTGGCGGTCAACGAACTCCAGGCAGATCTCGACGAATGCCTGCCACTTGCCCGGCACGCCGGAGGTGGCCTTGCGGGTCGCCATCCAGAAGGCGACGACCATCACCAGGCCCATCAGCAGCGAGGTTACCAGCGTGTCCACGTGGATCGCCCACGGGGTGCCATGACCTGCAGTCAGATTGTGCAGGTGATGCTGGATGTAGGAGGTGGGTGTAAGCGCCTCGCCTGCCATGTGTCCGGAACCTTAAGTTAAATGAATTCGATTAGCGCCTGGCCATGGCCAGGACCTGGAACATCAGCCCGACGGCGATACCGGCCAACAGCGCCAGTGCAGGCAGCTTGAAGACCAGGAACCCCACCATCAGGACACCAAAAACGAGCGCCCACTTGGCCACGATCGCAACGATCAGGCGTGCCATGGCCGAACCGGCCCCCAGCGCACCACCACCCAGCGCCATCCGTGCCGCCACCCAACCACCGGCCGAAACCGCCACACCGGATGCCAGGGCACCAAGGGCATACTTCGGCCCCACCAGCAGGAAGGCCAGAGCCAGGACAGCCACCGCGGCCAGCGGGTAGACCGCGGCGCGCAGCATCAGTCGCCGACCCGTTTCTACGGAGTTCAGCACAGGACGTCCCGCGTGGTTACAAGTGGATGGCTGAGGCGACTACAGCAGGGGGGCCTCATCGAGCCGCCAAATTATAGCAATGGGACAATTTGCGAGACAACCGCTGCCTGTTCATATCGGAACAGCGCAAGTTGCGGTAAGGGCTGCGGTTTTGCAGCCCACCACGGGGACAATGCCATCTGCGCGATGTTGCGGTGCAGCGCATTGAACTTTGGTCGCAGGCGGCGGAACTTTTCGCCGACGGCAGTGGTCCCATCTTCCGACCTGCCTGCAGCTACCTCGTCGACGCTTCGCCTGCAGGTCCCCATGATGGCCCCGAAGCGCCGCTCCGGGGCCATCTTTTCGCAGGGCGCTGACAGCGCTGAACCGTCCACATCGCGTGGACCATACCTTCACGAATGGTGGACAGCGACGTCCGGCAAAGTGGCCTTCATTCCGATGAACCACTGCAAGGACTCTTTCGATGCGCTCCGTCCCCACCCTGCTCGCCCTCTCGCTTCTCGCCGCCGGCGCGTCGTTCGCCTCCTCCGCCCATGCCGCCGAAGGCGATGACCGCTTCGCCCTGCGCCTGGGTGCGATGAACATCGACTCGGACAACACCCTGCGCGGCAACACCAATGTCGCCGGCCAGGACATCGGCTTCTCCGAGGACTTCAAGCTGGGTGGCAAGGAATGGGAGCCGCGCATCGACGGCATGTTCCGCATCAGCAACCGCCAGCGCCTGCTGTTCAACTACTTCAAGTACGACAAGGACCGCCGCGAGACGCTTGGCCAGGACATTTCCTTCGGCAACGTCAACGTGCCGGCCGACAGCTTCGTCAAGGCCGAGCTGAAGTACCAGGTGGCCAGCCTGGTGTATGACTACTCGGTGGTGGACACCGAGAAGTTCGATCTCGGCCTGCAGCTGGGTGCCGAATACGCCAAGGTCAGCACCAAGGGCTACGCCGACCTGGGCACGGTGTATGAAGGCCAGTTCCTGGACGAGAAGACCGACGGTGTGGCGCCGGTGGTCGGTGCACGCCTGAGCTTCACCCCGTCCGAAAAGTGGATGATCACCCTGCAGGGCCAGTACCTCAACACGCGCTGGGGCAGCTTCGACGACTACAAGGGTGACCTCAGCCGCGCCAACGCGATCGTCGATTACCGCTTCACCCAGAACTTCGGCGTATTCGCCGGCTACGACTGGTTCAAGCTGGATGCGGACAAGAAGGGCAGCGACGGCACCATCGGCCTGAAGCAGGAATTCAAGGGCCCGGTGGCGGGTATCAGCGTCACCTTCTAAACCCTGCTCCCCTTCCACAGAACTCTCTCTCCTGGCGCGGCCTCCGGAACATCGGGGGCCGCGTTTTTTCTTTGCATCGTCGAGCAGAAGCGGGTTGGTCGAGCGCTTGAGGGAGAGGGGGCGGGGTGCGAATGTCCCCCGGCGCCGGCCTGCGGCCGTCACCTCCTCCTTTACTTCGCACCCAGCCCCCTCTCCCTCCGCGTGTCAGGCATCCAGGCAGCCGCTGCGGTGGTTGTGGCTCCGCCTTCCGCAAGCCGAGCCGCTGCGCGGGCGGCAGGCGTTTCAACAAAGTAAAGGAGGAGGCGACCGCCGAAGGCGGGCGACGGGGGACATTTGTCGAAATGCCTGCCGCCCGCGCAGCGGCCCGAACGCTCGCAGTGAGCATGATCGAAGACTCGCGCAGACGACCAACAAAAAACCCGGCTTGCGCCGGGTTTTCCGTTTCGCCGGGCATGGCCCGGTGCTACTTCTTTTTAGGAAGATACAGATCGGTGATCGTGCCGTCGTAGATTTCCGAGGCCATCGCCACCGATTCGCTCAGTGTCGGGTGCGCGTGGATGGTGTGGCCGATATCTTCGGCTTCGGCACCCATTTCGATCGCCAGGCCGATCTCGGCCAGCAGGTCACCGGCGTGCACGCCGACGATCGCACCGCCGATGATGCGGTGGCTGTCCTCGTCGAAGATCAGCTTGGTGAAGCCCTCGGTGCGACCGATGCCGATCGCGCGGCCGCTGGCGGCCCACGGGAACTTGGCCACGCCAACCTTCAGGCCCTTGGCCTTGGCTTCGGTCTCGGTGACGCCAACCCAGGCGATTTCCGGGTTGGTGTAGGCCACCGACGGAATCACCCGTGCCACCCACTCCTTCTTGTGCCCGGCAGCCACTTCGGCCGCCAGCTTGCCCTCGTGCGTGGCCTTGTGCGCCAGCATCGGGTTGCCGACGATGTCGCCGATGGCAAAGATGTGCGGCACGTTGGTGCGCATCTGCCGGTCGACCGGAATGAAGCCACGATCGGTCACCTGCACGCCGGCCTTTTCAGCATCGATCTTCTTGCCGTTCGGCGAACGACCCACGGCCACCAGCACGCGGTCGAAGGTGCCCTGCGCCAATGCCGGCGTCTGGCCTTCCTCGGCGGCTTCGAAGGTCACGGTGATGCCCTTGGCATCGGCGGTCACGCCGGAGGCCTTGGTCTTCAGGTGCACGTCAATGCCCTGCTTCTTCAGGCGGTCGGCCAGCGGCTTGACCAGGTCCTTGTCGGCGCCCGGCATCAGCTGATCCATGAACTCGACCACGGTGACCTTGCTGCCCAGCGCGCCGTACACGGTGGCCATTTCCAGGCCGATGATGCCGCCACCGACGACCAGCAGCGAACCCGGCACTTCGGCCAGTTCCAGTGCGTCGGTGGAGTCCATCACGCGCTTGTCGTCCCACGGGAAGTTCGGCAGCTTCACCGCCTGCGAACCGGCGGCGATGATGCACTTCTGGAAGCGCAGCAGCTGGGTGCTGCCGTCAGCGGCGGTGATTTCCAGCTCATTGGCGGACACGAACTTGCCCACGCCCTGCACGCTGCGGACCTTGCGCTGCTTGGCCATGCCGGCCAGGCCCTTGGTCAGCTGGTTGACGACCTTTTCCTTGTACTGGCGCAGCTTGTCCAGGGTGATGGTCGGCTTGCCGAACTCGACGCCGAAATCACCGGCATGGGCGACTTCGTCGATCACCGCAGCGGCGTGCAGCAGTGCCTTGGACGGGATGCAGCCGACGTTGAGGCAGACGCCGCCGAGGCTGGCGTAGCGTTCGACCAGCACCGTATCCAGGCCGACGTCGGCGGCGCGGAAGGCGGCGGTGTAGCCGCCCGGGCCCGAGCCCAGCACAACCATTTCGCATTCGATGTCGGCGGCCTTGCCACTGGACAGTGCCGGCTTCGGTGCCGCGGGCTCGGCGGGGGCGCGGTGCGACGGCGTCACCGGCGGCTTGCTGGCCGGGGCGGCGGCCGCCGGGGCCGGCGCAGCGGTCTTGGCCGGCGCTTCAGCGGCGCCTTCGGTCTCCAGCAGCACGACGACCGCGCCTTCGGACAGCGTGTCGCCCAGCTTGACCTTGATTTCCTTGACCACGCCGGCTGCCGAGGACGGCACTTCCAGGGTCGCCTTGTCCGACTCCAGGGTCACCAGACCCTGGTCTTTCTTCACCGTATCGCCAACGGCGACCAGCACTTCGATCACCGGCACATCGCTGTAATCGCCGATGTCGGGAACCTTGATTTCAATCGTGGCCATGGTGGGTTTTCCTCGTGCCCGACCGGCGTGGCCGGCGGGCTGTCACTGCGTTTCGACAGGCGGCCGCGCCAGGGGCAGCGGCCGCACGGTGGGGGCGAAGCGGTGCCTTACAGCAGCACGCGGCGCATGTCGGCCAGCACCTGCGAGAGGTACGTGGTGAAGCGTGCGGCCAGGGCGCCATCGATGACGCGGTGGTCGTAGCTCAGCGACAGCGGCAGCATCAGCTTCGGAGCGAACTCCTTGCCATTCCAGACCGGCTGGATGGACGACTTGGAGACGCCGAGGATGGCCACTTCCGGGGCATTGACGATCGGGGTGAACGCGGTGCCGCCGATGCCGCCCAGCGAGCTGATCGAGAAGCAACCGCCGCTCATGTCGGCCGGGCCCAGCTTGCCGTCACGCGCCTTCTTGGCCAGCTCGCCGGTTTCCTGCGCGATCTGCACCACGCCCTTCTTGTCGACGTCGCGGATGACCGGAACGACCAGGCCGTTCGGGGTATCGGCAGCGAAACCGATGTTGAAGTACTTCTTCAGGGTCAGGTTCTCGCCGCTGGCATCCAGCGAAGCGTTGAACTCCGGGAACTTCTTCAGCGCCGCAGCGCTGGCCTTGATCAGGAAGGCGAGCATGGTCAGCTTGATGCCGGCCTTCTCGTTCTCCTTGTTCAGCGCCACGCGCAGGCCTTCCAGGTCGGTGATGTCGGCCTGCTCGAACTGGGTGACGTGCGGGATCATCGCCCAGTTGCGGGCCAGGTTCGCACCGGAGATCTTCTTGATGCGCGACAGCGGCTGCACTTCCACGTCGCCGAACTTGCTGAAATCAACCTTCGGCCACGGCAGCAGGTTGAGGCCACCGCCGGCAGCCACGGTGCCACCGGCAGCTGCCGGAGCGCCGCCGCTGAGCGCGGCCTTGACGAACTTCTGCACGTCGGCCTTGGTGATGCGGCCGCCCTTCTCGCTGCCACTGACCTGCAGCAGGTCGACACCGAGCTCACGGGCGAACACGCGCACCACCGGCGATGCGTAGGGCACCTTGGCCGGCAGCACGCCATCGGCGTTGAACTGTACCGGCGGGCTGGTCGGCGCGCCGGCCGAGGGGGCGCTGGCGATCTCGCGGGCGGCCAGCTTGTCCGGCTGGGCCGGCACGGCGACCGGCTCGACCTTGGTGGCGGTCTCGGCGGCAGCCGGGGCAGCAGCGGCGGCCGCCTTGCCCGGGGCCGGGGCGGCAGCGCCTTCGGCTTCGATGATGGCGACCACGTTGCCCTGCGACAGGTTGTCGCCGACCTTGACCTTGATCTCCTTGACCACGCCGGCGACCGACGACGGCACTTCCATGGTGGCCTTGTCGCTTTCCAGCGTGACCAGGCCCTGGTCCTTCTTAACCGTATCGCCCACGGCGACCAGCACTTCGATGACCGGAATGCCGCTGTAATCGCCGATATCCGGCACCAGGGCTTCCACCGCGCCGCCGCTGGCAGCGGGGGCGGCAGCAGCGGCCGGAGCGGGAGCGGCCTGGGTGGCAGCGGCCGGAGCAGCGGCCTTGGCCGGTGCGGGTGCAGCGGCGGGTGCAGCGGCAGCGGCCGGCTGGGCAGCCTCGCCGTCGGCCACTTCGATCAGTGCCACGACCTTGCCTTCGGACAGGCTGTCGCCCAGCTTGACCTTGATTTCCTTGACCACGCCGGCCACCGAGGACGGCACCTCCATGGTCGCTTTATCGCTTTCCAGCGTGACCAGGCCCTGGTCCTTCTTCACCGTATCGCCGACGGCAACAAGCACCTCGATTACCGGGATATCGCTGTAGTCACCGATATCGGGGACACGTGCTTCCTTGATTTCGGCCATGGGGAGAACTCCGGCAATCTGGTGTAGGGAAACGTCTATTGTGCGGCCAGCGGGAGCCAGCGCCAACCGTTACAGGTGTTTTCAGTACGCACGCAGCCGGGACACGCTGTTGCTCATGGCCCGCCGGCGCTTCCAGTCGGTAGCGTATTGTCCTGCCGATGTCCGCTTGATGTCGCCAGTGCGACGGCCACCGGCTGCCAGGCCTGGCGCAGGCGCGGCAAGGACCACGCTGCGTTGGCCGGACTGGTGGACGGCAGCGCCAGCACCTTGGCCGACGTGGCCAGCTGCGGCTGCACCCAGCGCTGGAAGGCCTGCATCGCCGCGGCACCGTTGCAGCCGATCAGCTGCAGGCCAGGCAGTGCGGCGATCAGTGCGGGAAGTGCATTGGCCACTTCCGTGCCACGCACGATGTCCGCATCCAGGCTTCCGCGTCGTTCGCAGCGGCCGATCACATCCCACAGGCCGACGCCATTGGCTGCCAGCGCCTGCAGTCGCTGCGCGTACGGCATTGCCGGGTCGAAGCCGCACAGATCGCCGAGCAAGGGCCAGAAACGATTGCGCGGGTGCGCGTAGTAATGCTGTGCCTGCAACGAAGCGATACCGGGCATTGAACCCAGCAGCAACACCCGGCAATCCGCGTTCACCTGCGCAGGCAGGCCGATGCACAACGTTGCAGCGCTCACATCTTCTCCAACTGCATGAATATTCCAGGAGGGCAGAAACCGCATGGAAACAGGGATTTCGCGCTGTTCGCTGAACAGTGCGAACTAATTTTTAACGCGCGTCGGATTCGATTCATGTTGGGGCGACTACGGTGTGCTCGCCCCGCAACCGGGGGCCCAAAACAAGAAACATTAGGAGATTCCCCCATGCGCTCCATCCGTATCCTGAGCCTCGCCCTGCTGACCTCCGCCGCGTTTGCACCGGCTGCCTTCGCGCAGGACAGCAGCACCACCGATACCGCCTCGGGCAAGCATTTTGCCGTGGTTGGCGGCGTCTCGCTGCTGCAGCCGAAGAATGACCCGATCGACGGCATCAAGAAGGTCGATGGCGGCCCGGCACCGACCGTCAGCTTCAGCTACTACATCAACGACAACTGGGCCGTTGAACTGTGGGGCGCTGCAGACAAGTTCGACCACAAGGTGAAGGGCCCGGGCAATGCCCGTCTCGGCAGCGTCGAGCAGCAGCCGGTCGCGCTGAGCGGCCAGTACCACTTCGGCCAGGCTGACAACGTGTTCCGACCGTTCGTGGGCGTGGGCTACTTCCAGTCGGCCTTCAGCAATGAAACCCTGGCCGACGGCAGCGACTCCGACATCCGCCTGAAGGACGCCAAGGGCGTGATCGGCACCGTCGGTGTGGACATGAACATCAACTCGACCTGGTTCGCCCGTGCCGACGCCCGCTACATGCGTTCGCGTCCGGACGTGAAGGTCGGCGGCGAGAAGATCGGCGAAGCGAAGATGGATCCGTGGACCGTCGGCTTCGGCATCGGCGCCCGCTTCTAAGCGCTTCTGCGTCTTTGTCGTACCGCGACGGGCCCTTCGGGGCCCGTCGTCGTTTCCGTCACCCGGGTTCTGTAGAGTCGACTGACAGTCGGATCTACACAGACGGGATGCGGAGGCGCGATGCACGAGGTCGACCTGCTGGTGATCGGCGCTGGCATCAACGGCGCCGGTATCGCCCGTGATGCCAGCGGCCGCGGCCTGAAGGTGCTGCTGTGCGAACAGCACGACCTGGCAGCACACACCTCCAGCGCCAGCAGCAAGCTGATCCATGGCGGACTGCGCTATCTGGAACAAGGCGAGTTCGGCCTGGTGCGCAAGGCGCTGGGCGAGCGCGAGGTGGTGCGTCGGCAGGCGCCGTTCCTGGTGCGGCCGCTGTGCTTCGTGCTTCCGTGGCAGCCGCACCTGCGCCCGCGCTGGATGCTGCGGCTCGGGCTCTGGCTGTACGACCATCTGGGCCGGCGCAGTCCCGCCTTTCCTGCGTCGCGAGCCGTGGATCTGCACGACGATCCACTCGGCGCGCTGCTGTCGCCACAGCTGCAGCACGCCTTCAGCTACGCCGACGCGCAGGTGGATGATGCGCGGCTGGTCATCCTCAACGCGCTCGATGCTGCGCAGCGGGGTGCATGCATCCTGACCGGCACGCGCTGCGTGGACCTGCAACGCGGGCACGGACGCTGGCACGCCGTACTGGAAAACGCCGCAGGCCATCAGCAGACCGTGCAGGCACAGGCGGTGGTCAACGCCGCAGGCCCCTGGGCCGGCGGTCTGCTGGAGCGCATGCACGCCCGCAGCGGCGGACCTGCGCTGCGCTTGGTCCAGGGCAGCCACATCGTGCTGCGCCGCGCCTGGCCGAACGACCGCGCCTGCCTGCTGCAGCAGCCCGACGGCCGCGTGGTGTTCCTGCTGCCCTTCCACGACCATCTGCTCATCGGCACCACCGACACCGACTATCGCGGCGACCCCGCACGCTGCAGTGTGCTGCCCGCTGAAGTGGACTACCTGTGCAGCGCTGCCAACGGCTACCTGCGCGATCCGGTCGCACCTGCCGAGGTGGTCTGGCAGTTTGCCGGCGTGCGCCCGTTGCTGGCCGACCCGGACCCGCGCGCGGCGAAACTGAGCCGTGACTATCGCCTGCAACTGGACGCCGAAGGTGCGCCTGCGCTGCACGTGCTGGGCGGCAAGCTGACCACGTACCGGGTACTGGCCGAGGAGGCACTGGACCTGCTGCGCCCCTATCTGCCGCACGCCCGCCCCGCCTGGACGGCGGCAGGCGAGCCACTGCCCGGCAGCGACTGGGGCGATGCCGGGCAGGCACGGGAACAGCTTCGGCACCAGGCCCCCTGGCTGCCGGAGGCCACGCTGCGGCGCTGGGCCAGCGCCTATGGCAGTCGCAGCATCGATCTGCTGCACGGCGCACGCAGCCTGTTCGATCTGGGCGAAGACTTTGGCGTGGGCCTGCACGCACGCGAGGTGGCGTTCCTGTGCGACCACGAGTGGGCCCGCAGCGCCGAGGATGTACTGTGGCGGCGGAGCAAGCTGGGGCTGCAGATGGACGCGGCACAGGCGGCACGGCTGCAGGCCTGGATGGATTCACGTCGCCGGTAATGCCGCGCGCGGCCCGGCGCCACCGATGCATTACGATCCCAACATCGCCACCGGAGACGCTGCATGACGCCCCGCTACGTGCTGGCCATCGACCAGGGAACCACCAGTTCGCGCGCGATCCTGTTCGATCGCGCCGGCGACATCGTCGGCAGCGCGCAGCGCGAGTTTGCCCAGTTGTTTCCACAGCCGGGCTGGGTCGAGCATGACCCGCGCGAGATCCTGACAAGCGTCTATGCCACGATCACCGAACTGCTCAGCCGCGAACAGATCGATCCCCGCCACATCGCCGCACTGGGCATCACCAACCAGCGCGAAACCACCGTGGTCTGGGACCGTGCCAGCGGCCAGCCGATCCACAACGCCATCGTCTGGCAGTCGCGGCAGAGCCAGGCGATCTGCGAGCGGCTGAAGTCCGGCGGCCACGAAGCGCTGATCCGCGAGCGTACCGGCCTGCTGATCGATGCCTATTTCTCGGCCACCAAGATCCGCTGGATCCTCGACCACGTGGAAGGCGCGCAGCAGCGGGCCGAACGTGGCGAGCTGCTGTTCGGCACCATCGACAGCTGGCTGGTGTGGAATCTCAGCGGCGGCCAGGCGCACGTGACCGACTACAGCAACGCCGCACGTACGCTGCTGTTCAACATCCACACCTTGGAATGGGACGAGGACCTGCTGGCCCTGCTGGACATTCCGCGTGCGATGCTGCCGCAGGTGCGCGATTCCAGTTCGGTGTACGCGCACACGCGCCCGCAGTTCTTCTTCGACCATCCGATCCCGATTGCCGGCATCGCCGGTGACCAGCAGGCCGCGCTGTTCGGCCAGGCCTGCTTCCAGCCAGGCATGGTCAAGAACACCTATGGCACCGGCTGCTTCATGCTGATGCACACCGGCACGCAGGCCGTGCGCTCGCGCAATGGCCTGCTGACCACCATTGCCTGGGGCCTAGAGGGAAAGGTGGAGTACGCGCTGGAGGGGTCGATCTTCATCGCCGGCTCGGTGGTGCAGTGGCTGCGCGATGGGCTGCGCATGATCGATCGCGCTGCTGACAGCCAGGCCTTGGCCGCACAGGTGCCGGACAGCGCGGGGGTGTACCTGGTGCCGGCCTTCGTCGGCCTGGGTGCACCGTACTGGCGCAGCGACGTGCGCGGTGCGATGTTCGGCCTGACCCGTGGCACCGGCAAGGCCCACTTCGTGCGCGCAGCGCTGGAGGCGATGGCCTACCAGACCCGCGACGTTCTGGATGCGATGCAGTCCGATGCGGGCATCTCGCTCAGTGAACTACGCGCCGATGGCGGCGCGATCGGCAACGACTTCCTTGCCAGCTTCCAGGCCGACATCCTCGGCGTACCCCTGCTGCGACCGCGGGTGACCGAGACCACCGCGCTGGGTGCGGCCTACCTGGCCGGGCTGGCGGTCGGCTTCTGGGAGAGCCGCGAACAGATCGCGGCACAGTGGGGGCTGGATCGCCGCTTCGAACCGCAGATGGCGGTGGCCCGGCGCGAGAAACTCTACGCCGGGTGGCAGCAGGCCGTGGCCGCCACCCTCGCCTTCCATGTCGACTGACGGTAGTGCCGGCCGCTGGCCGGCAACACCGTGATCTTCGGGTACACCTGCTGGGTTGCCGGCCAGCGGCCGGCACTACCCCAGAGTCAGAACGCCGGCAGCACCGCGCCCTTGTACTTGGTCTCGATGAAAGTCTTCACCTGGGGGCTGGTCAGCGCCTTGGCGAGCTTCTGCACGCGGGCGTCGTCCTTGTTGTCCGGGCGGGCGACCAGGAAGTTCACGTACGGCGAGTCCTTGCTCTCGATCGCCAGCGCGTCCTTGGTCGGGTTGAGGCCGGCATCCAGCGCATAGTTGGTGTTGATCAGGGCCAGATCGACCTGGTCGAGCACGCGCGGCAGCATGGCCGAATCCAGCTCGCGGAACTTCAGGTTCTTCGGGTTGGAGACGATGTCGCGCTGGGTGGCCAGTGCGTTGGTCGGATCCTTCAGCTCGATCACGCCGGCCTTGTGCAGCAGGATCAGCGCGCGGCTGTTGTTGCTGGGGTCGTTGGGGATCACCACATCGGCCCCTTCACGCAGTTCGGCCAGCGACTTGATCTTGCGCGAGTAGGCACCGAACGGCTCGATGTGCACGCCCACCACCTTGGTCAGGTCGGTCTTGCGATCACGGTTGTAGGCGTCCAGGTACGGTTCGGTCTGGAAGTAGTTGGCATCCACCTGCTTCTGCACCAGCTGGTCGTTGGGCTGCACGTAGTCGTTGAACACGCGCACGTCCAGCTCCACGCCTTCCTGCTTGAGGATCGGCTTGACCACTTCCAGGATCTCGGCGTGCGGCACGGCGGTGGCGGCCACCACCAGCTTCTGCGATGGCTCACCGGACTTGCCGCAGGCGGTCAGGGCCAGCGCAGCGGCGAACAGGGGCAGCAACAGGGTCTTCTTCATGGGCGCAATCGATCTCGGGGGAGGTGTCAGGATTTTTCGTAATTGGTCAGGGCCAGTTCCAGCAGTGCCTTGGCCTGCTCGCGCAGCATCATCGGCTCGACGATCTCGGCATCGGACCCGTAATGCAACACGTCCATCAACAGTTCGCGCGACACGCTGTAGGGCACTTTCAGTTCGTAGCGGCCATCAGCGAGGAAGCGTCCCTGCTGCTTGGAGTGCCAGTGCTCGTCGGCCACCCAGCGCGCGGCCTTGGCACTGAACAGGATGGTTGCCCAGCCCTTGGGCGCACCGGAGAAGATGCCGTAGCTGGCACCCAGCTGCTCGTCCAGCTCGCTGTCGGCGACATCGCGGGCGGTGCTGTCGATCACCCGCGCCTTGTAGATGCGGTCCACCGCGAAGCTGCGCAGGGCCTCGCGATCATGGTCCCAGCCGTCCAGGTACCAGTTGTCGCGGTAATGGGTCAGCCGTTGCGGCGATACGGTGCGCTTGGTCGCTTCGTCGGTCGAGCGGGCGCGGTACTCGAAGCCCAGCTGCTTGCGCTCCAGCACCGCCGAGGCCACCGAACGGAAGCTGGCTTCATCGAACTTGCGGCCACGGTGCGGAATCACCCGCACCCGATCCACCGGCCAGCTGGAAACACCGGCCTGCGCGGCCAGCAGGCTCTCGATGCGCTGCTGCAGCGGCGCCAGCACCGAAGACAGCACGCCGCCGCCGGTACGGGCCAGCAGGTGCTGCGAGGCCAGCAGGGCGTGCAGCTCCTCCGAGCTCAGCCACAGGCCGGGCAGCTCGAAGCGGTCGCTCTCGTCGGCCAGGTAGCGGAAGCCGGCCTCGCCATCGCCCTCGATCGGCGCCATCAGCGCATCGCGCAGGAACGCCAGGTCGCGGTAGACGGTGGCCCGGGAGCAACCGAGCTTGTCCTGCAGGGTCGCCACCGTCACCGGATAGCGTGCGGACTTGAGCAGACGATGCAGGGCGGTGATGCGTTCGTATCGGTCCATGCCCCCGATTATGTCCGAGTCTCGGGCGTTGTGGCGGACGATTGGGCTATCGTGGGCGCCCCCTGCCCCGTGGAGCGCCCGATGCGCCGGTTGTCTGTCCTGCCCCTGCTGGCCTGCCTGCTGCTGGCCGCCTGCGACCGCGCACCGGCGCCCACCGACGCTGCGAGGCCCGTCCCCGCTGCCGATCCGGCACAGGCAGTGCTGTCTGCCAGCCAGCGCTTTGCCGCCCTGCGCAGCTTCCATGCCGAGCTGGAGGTGCTGGGCGCGCAGCAGCCGGTGCGTACCGCGATGGACTTCGTCGCCCCGGACCGGTTCCGGGTGCAGACCCCTGCCGGACCACAGGTGATCATCGGCGACACCATGTTCCTGCAGGCCGACGATGCGATCCGCCAGGTGCCGACCCCGCCGGGGCTGCTGGAGCAATGGCGCAGCCCGCTGCCCGCCGATATCCCTGCACAGGCCCTGCAGGCCGAAGACCTGGGCGAGCAGACGCTGGACGGCGTCAGCACCCGCCACTACCGCCTGCGTGGCGCCACGGCCGGTGAGCGCCTGGAGTACTGGGTGGATGCGCAGGGCCTGCCGCGGCAGATCGTGCGCAGCGGCCACAACAACGGCAAGCCCTTCCAGCTGCGGCTGCGGTACTCGCGCTTCAACGATCCTGCCCTGCAGGTCGACCTGCCCTGAATGGGCCTGGCCGACAACGCCTGCTGAAGCAGGCGGGACGGACGATTCGGACGGTCATCACGCTTCCAGTATCATCACCGGCTGCCAACCGCTTCGGAGAAGCCTCGATGTCCCTGCGCGTGTCCCTGCTGGTCCCCTTGCTGCTCTGCGCCCCGCTGGCGTATGCGCAGGATGCCTCCGAACTGGCGGCGATGTCCTCGCCGTGGAGCGGCAGTGGTGGCGAACTCGGCTTCGCGTCGGCACGTGGCAACAGCAGCACCGAGAGCTTCAACGGCCGCCTGCGGCTGCGCTACACCGATGGCGACTGGGTGCACAGCATGGACCTGTTCGGCCTGCGCTCCAGCTCCAAGGTGACCGAAACCAGCGACGACGGCACCACCACGCGCCGCAACAACACCACCGCCAACCGCTACACCGGCAGTGCAGGCAGCGCGCTGCAGCTGGGCGAACATCGCCAGCTGACGGCCACGGTACGTACCGAGCGTGATGATTTCGCCACCTACGACCGGCAGAGCTCGTTCGGTCTGGGTTACGGCACCCGGCTGTGGAACACCGAGCGCTTTTCGTTCGACGCGCAGATCGGCCCCGGTGTGCGCCGCACCCACAGCACCGAGGACGACCGCACCCGCACCGGCCTGATCGGTCGCGGCCTGTTCGACCTGAAGTACTCGCTGACCGACAACACCGACCTGATCAACACGCTGCTGGTCGAATCGGGTTCGTACAACACCTTCGGCCAGAACGATTTCGGTGTCTCGGTGAGCATGAACGAGCACCTGGCGCTGAAGGCCGGCTGGCAGGCGCGTTACAACAGCGACGTCGCCGAGGACAAGCGCAAGACCGATACCCTGACCACGATGAACGTGGTCTACAAGTTCAAATAAGCGAAACGGGCGCCTGGCGCCCGTTCTGCTTTTGGTAGTGCCGGCCGCCGGCCGGCAACTGCATTCAATCGGGATCATGAGGTTGCCGGCCAGCGGCCGGCACTACCTGCGGTGGCTCAGACGTTCAACAGCTCGCCAGCACCCGCATCCAGCAGCATCTTCGCCACGCGCTGGCCCAGCACTTCCGGGTCGCTGGCCGGGCCCACGGCGTCGGCACGCACCGCGCGGCCGTCGCTGGCGCTGCCGACCAGCCCCTGCAGGTGCAGGTCCTGGCCCTGCCACTGCGCGATCGCCGCCACCGGCACATGACAGCTGCCGTGCAGCGCGCGGTTCATCGCCCGCTCCGCTTCCACACAGGCGCGCGTGGCGGCGTCATCCAGGCCTGCAAACAGCGCCATCAGCGCGGCATTGCCGCCATCGCACTCCACCGCCACCGCGCCCTGCGCCGGCGCCGGCAACCACTGCGGCGGCTGCAGTCGGGCGACGATGCGATTGCCCAGGCCCAGCCGTTCCAGCCCGGCCACGGCCAGCACGATGGCGTCGTAGCCGCCGTTGTCGAGCTTGGCCAGACGGGTGTTGACGTTGCCGCGCAGGTCCAGCAGTTCCAGGTCCGGGCGCAGCGCACGCAGCTGGGCCTGGCGGCGCAGTGACGAGGTACCGACGCGCGCACCGATCGGCAGTGCATCCAGCGAGGCATACAGGTTGGAGACGAAACCATCGGCCGGATCGTGGCGGGTCAGCATTGCCGGCAGCGCGAACGGCGCATCCAGTTCCATCGGCACATCCTTCAACGAGTGCACCGCGCAGTCGGCCTCGCCACGCAGCATGGCCAGTTCCAGTTCCTTGAGGAACAGGCCCTTGCCACCGATGGCAGCCAGCGAGCGGTCAAGCACTTCATCGCCGCGGGTGCTCATCGGCACCAGTTCCACGTGCAGATCGGGATGTGCCTGGCGCAGGCGGTCGGCGACGTGTTCGCTCTGCCAGAGGGCGAGCGGGCTCTTGCGGGTAGCGATGCGGACGGTTTCCATCCCTTCATTATCGCGCCTATCGGCGGGATACGGCCAACGGCGGAGCCCCTCGTGGCTGGTGTGGTCGTGCAAGCAACAGCTGTGCTTGGCCGGGCGGGGTGGGCTGCGCGGGGGACGCCGTAAACCCATCCCTGGGGGCTTGGCCGCGGCATCCATGCCGCGGACACCCCCACGCAGCCCACCCCGCCCGGCCTCTGACAGTTTCCGTGTGCGTCAGCCACGGAAGATCAAAAGAAAAAAGAAAAAAGCAGAAGCAGAAGCAACAGCCGGCGACTTCCGGGGTCAGATCCCTTTTCCGCAGGAAAAGGGATCTGACCCCTCTTTCCCCACCCGATAACACCAACGCTCTTGCTGTCCGTCACCGGGAAATTCGCGAGGGCGAGGCGGGATGGGCGGGCGGGACCGTTGGCGCCATGGATGGCGCCATCGAGCCCCCATGGATGGGTTTACGGCGTGTCCCGCCCGCCCATCCCGCCTCACCCAACACGCAACAACACAGAGCCGACCAACCCGCTGTTGCTGTTGCTGTTGCTGTTGATGTCGAAGCAGTCGCGGCCGCAGGCCGCGCGGAAAACCTACAGATGCCGCAATTCCTGCTTCAGCGTCGCCACGCAGCGCCGGCTCACTTCCAGCGGCTGCTTGCCATGCCGCAGCACCGCCTGCACCTGGCCTCCGCTGCCACGCCGCAGCTCCACCAGCTCGTGGCGCGCCACCAGGCAGTTGCGATGGATGCGCACGAAGCGGCTGGCGAACTCCTCCTCCAGCGACTTCAACGATTCCTCGATCAGGTCCTCGCCACGCGCGTGATGCACCACCACGTACTTTTCTTCGGCCTGCAGATAGTGGATATCGTCCAGCGGAATCAATCGCAGGCTGCCGCGCAGGCGGGCACACAGCATGCTGCGGGCCTGGCCGCCGGTGTGCTGGGGTTGCCCGTCACGGCCGGCCAGGAAGGTGCGGGCACGCGCGATCGCCGCTGCCAGCCGCTCGGCGCGCACCGGCTTCATCAGGTAATCGATGGCCGCTGCCTCGAACGCCGACAGCGCGTGCGCATCGTAGGCGGTGCAGAACACCACCGCCGGCCTGGGCTCGAAACTGGCCAGGTGGCGGGCCGCTTCCAGCCCGTCCAGGCCGGGCATGGCGATATCCAGCAGCACCAGGTCCGGCTGCAGTTCGGCGCACGCGTGCAGGGCCTGCTCGCCGTTGCCGGCCTCGGCCACTACGTCCACCCCTTCCTGCGCGGCCAACAGGCTGCGCAGGCGCTCGCGCGCCAGCGGTTCGTCATCGGCGATGACTACCCTCACGATCGTCCCCTCACTGGATCGGCACTGTCACCTGGCAGGCATAGTAGCCCTCGCTCCAGCCAGCCGTCATCCGCGCGGCGCGGCCGAAGCGCCAGCTCAGGCGATGGCCGATGCTGTGCTGGGCGTGGCCCGCTCCCTGGGCCAGGGCCAGCCCGGGCACCTGCGGATCCGGTGCAGGATTGCGTACGCGGATCTGCAGCTCGCTGCCCACACAGGCCAGATGCAGCTCGATGGTGCCGCCTTCGGGCAGGCGCGAGATGCCGTGCAGCACCGCGTTTTCCACCAGCGGCTGCAGCACCAGCCGCGGCATCGGCAGGTCCCAGGGCAGGGGTTCATCGCGCTGCCAATGCACCCGCAGGCGGTCGCCCAGGCGCAGTGATTCAATCGACAGATAGCGTTCGGCCAGTTCGCACTCATCGCGCAGGGTCGAATCGCCCTCGCCGGCACCCAGTGCGGCGCGGAACAGATCGGACAGGTCGAGCACGGCACGCTCGGCCACCGCTGGGTCGCGATGCAGCAGGCTGGCGATCAGGTTCATGCTGTTGAACAGGAAGTGCGGGCGGATGCGGGCCTGCAGGGCGTCGGCCTGCGCGCGGGCATTGGCCTGTACCTGCGCCGCCCAGCGGTCGCTGACATAAAAGTAGCGCAGCGCCAACGCGGTGATCAGCGCCGTGGTGGCCGCGCTGCCCAGGGTGAAGCGCCAGAAGCCGATGCCGCGCGCGAAGTTGTCGCCCAGCACGCCATACAGGGCATGGATGATGCCCGCGCACAGGATGGCGATCAGCGCGGCCAGGCCGACGGCGGCGACGGCGCCCAGCAGTTCCGGCAGCTTCGACAGCGCCTGCCGCAGCAGGCACAGGCTGGCGGTGACCGCCAGCGCCAGCCACAGCGCGAAACCGCTGGCCGAGGCCAGTTCCCCCATCGTCCAGTGGCGGCTGCCATCGGGCGCCAGCGCCAGCACCACCACCACCAGTTCGGCCAGGCCGAGCATCGCTGCCAACCGCGGCAAACGGCACAGTTCCGGCATCCACGGGGTGGCAGCGCTCGCGGCCATGGGTCAGGCGACGCCCAGGCGTGCCTGCAGCCAGTCGCCCAGCGCGTCGATTTCCTCGGCGCAGACCTGGTGGGCCATCGGGTAGCTGTGCCACTGCACGTCCAGCCCAAGCGTGCGCAACGTCTCGGCGCTGTGCGCGGCCACCGCCTGCGGGATCACCGGATCGCTGCTGCCGTGGGCCATGAACACCGGCACATCCACCGCACCATCAACGCGCGACGCGGTTTCGGCCTCCGGCAGGTAGGTCGACAGTGCGATCAGTCCGGCCAAGGGGGCAGTGCGTGCCAGCGCGGCGCTGAGGATCACCGCCCCGCCCTGCGAGAAGCCAGCCAGGAAGATGTGATCAGCGGCGACACCGCGTTCGATCTCACGGGCGATCAGCGCATCCAGCTGCACCACCGACTCCTGCACGCCGGCCATGTCGGCGCGCGAGCGGAAGTCCATGCCGACGATGTCGTACCAGCCACGCATCGGCACGCCGTTATTGATCGTGATCGGCCGCACCGGTGCGTGCGGGAACACGAAGCGCAGCGCCGGCCAGTGCGGACGCACCAGTTCGGGCACGATCGGCGCGAAATCATGGCCGTCGGCACCGAGGCCGTGCAGCCAGATCACCGACCACTGCGGCGAGGCGCCGGTTTCCTGTTCCACCGTTTGCAGCATGTTGCGGCTCCTGTACGTTCGAGCCGCATTATGCCGCTGGCACGGTGCGATCAGTACAGCGGCGGTTGCTCGGCCGCTTCCCGGCGCAGCTGTGCGGCGCGCACCAGCACCGGCGGCGGGATGTTCTCTTCGGGAATGTCGAGCAGGCCCAGGCGATGCAGGAAGGCGCCCGGCCCGCGCAGAGAGGTCAGTGCCACCACCGGCACCGCCAGCACCATGCCGATCACCACCGGCGCCATCCAGGCCGCCAGCGACGGCGACACCGCCCACGCCAGCACGCCCATGAAGGCACCAAATACACCCAGGCCACCGTAGCCGCGCACCAGCGAAATCCACGAGATGCCACCGTCATCGCGCTGCTGTGCATCCCAACCCGAGTCACGCCCGGACAGCACTTCGGCCACCCCGCGCGACTGCACGTACATCACCACCGGCGCCATCAGCGCGGCCAGCACGGTTTCCACCAGCATCGACAGGAACGCCCGGATCGCGCCACCACAGCCACGGCGTTCAACCGGATCGAGCAGCATCGCAAAGTAACCCAGCACCTTGGGCATCAGCAGCACCGCCATGGTGGCGGCGAACAGGCGCACCACCTGTTCTTCATCCTGCGCACGCCAGTACACGCTGGGCGACAGGTGCAGCAGGGCGTTGAAATCGATGCCTTCCTGGAACAGCGGGATGGCGATGCCGATCAGCATCAGCATCGCCCACATCGGTGCGGTGAAGTAATGGCCGATGCCGATCAGCATGTGCACGCGGCTGATCCAGTGCAGGCCACGGCTGCCCACCACCTTGCCGTGCTGCAGGTTGCCCTGGCACCAGCGGCGGTCGCGCACCAGCAGGTCGGTCAGCGTCGGCGGGCCTTCCTCGTAGCTGCCGCCCAGGTAGGGCACCATGTGCGCGGCCCAGCCACCACGGCGCATCAGCGCCGCTTCCACGAAATCATGGCTGAGCACGTGGCCGCCGAACGGCTTGCGCCCCGGCAGCTCCGGCAGGCCAGCGTGGTCGGCAAAGGCACGGGTGCGGATGATCGCGTTGTGCCCCCAGTAATTGCTTTCGGCACCGTGCCACCAGGCCACGCCACGGGCGATCACCGGCCCGTACACGCGCCCGCCGAACTGCTGCATGCGCGAGAACAGGGTGCGGCCGCCGATCACCGACGGCAGGGTCTGGATCAGGCCGACGTCGGCGTTGTGCTCCATGCCGGCCACCAGGCGCACGATGCTGTCACCGGTCATCAGGCTGTCGGCATCCAGGATCAGCATCTGCGGGTAGGCACCGCCGAAACGGCGTACCCAGTCGGCGATGTTGCCGGCCTTGCGCGCGCTGTTGTCGCCACGGCGGCGATAGAACAGTCGCGCACGCCCATCGGGCACCAGCTCGCGCAGCTCGGCGAACACCTGTTCTTCGGCCCGCGCGATGTCCTCGCGACGGGTATCGCTGAGCACGAAGAAATCAAACCGCTGCAGCTGGCCGGTGGCCGCCACCGATTCGTAGATCGCACGCAGGCCGGCCAGCAGCCGGCGCGGGTCTTCGTTGTAGGTGGGCATCAGCAGCGCGGTGCGGCTGTGCACGGTGGGCAGCGGCTTGTCCGGATCGATGCCCAGGCGGTAGCCCCGGTCGAACACGGCCGTCAGGAAGCCGGCCACCGCACTGGCAAAGGACAGCGCGATCCAGGCGAACAGGCCGACGAACAGCACCAGCAGGCAGGCCTCCAGCACGCTGATGCCGTTGCCGGACAGCACCCGCCACATCATCCGGGTGGCCACGGCGGTCATCGCCACGGTGCCGCCGAGGATGTACAGGCGACGCAGGCCGATCATGCGTGGCGAGGTGCGATGGCGCCGGACCTTCAGCGAGCCTTGCCGGAGCGTCTGTTCGGGCATCAGCAGCGGTGCTTCGGCCGGCAGCAGGGCCCAGCCCGCGTCGGGACCGGCCGTGACCGGTTCCGTGTCGATGGTTTCACTCCCCATGGCCGCCTACTCCCTGCAGGCCGCAGGACCAGCCGTCCCGGCCAGGCTGCATGCACCAAGGTTCCTGGCCCGCATTCCCGGCGTCCGCACTTGTCCTGTCTGCCACGGCGTCATGCCGCGCAGTCGCTGTCTGTCACTACCAGAACCCACACGATCTCCAACGGGGCGGAATCGAAAAATGCGGCCCAGTCTATGGCCCCGAATGTAAGCCGGGTGCGAAGGTCTACGCCGGGAAATCTCCCCATTCAGCAATCAGCAGGCGAACCGTCGCGCGCGGCCGGGGAATGTCGATTCATCCCGGGAAGTACTGGATCGTAACAAACGAGAACGGTTATCATTCCGTTAACCAGGCAGGTCACCGCGCTCCGCGCACCGGACCCACCCAGCTGCGCCGGACCTTCCGCGCGCCCGACGACCCAGGGAAGGGGTGGCTGCCTGCTGTCTGCGTGCGCCTGCTGCTTCCACCGGGTCTCTCCTCTCCCTTGGAAGCCGTCATGTCCCCTCTCCGTTCCGCGCGCCTGTCGCGCACCCGCCTGGCCAGCGCCCTGGCCGCCGCCTGCCTGCTGGCCCTGCCTGCCCTCGCCGCCGCTGAAGCCAGCGCCGATGCCTCGACCAAGGACCTGGATACCGTGGTGGTTACCGCCTCGGGCAACCAGCAGTGGATCAAGGATGCCCCGGCCAGCATCAGCGTGATCAGCCGCGAAGACATCGAACGCCAGCCGGTGCACGACCTGGCTACCCTGCTCAGCCGTATTCCGGGCGTGACCGGTGGGCTCAGCGCCATTGGCGAGCAGTCCAAGATCAAGCTGCGCGGCATGCCGTCCAACTACACGCTGGTGCTGGTGGACGGCAAGCGCATGGGCAGCTCGGCCTCGACCAACTATCGCCCCGACCTGGGCCGCCAGGACCTGAACTGGATTTCTCCCGACCAGATCGAACGCATCGAAGTGGTGCGTGGCCCGATGTCCTCGCTGTATGGCTCGGACGCGATGGGCGGGGTGATCAACATCATCACCAAGCGCATCGGTGACAGCTGGAACGGCAGCGCCACCCACAGCTACACCCGGCCGCAGGATGGCGACCGTGGCGACACCCAGCAGATCGGCGCGACCTTCTCCGGCCCGCTGGGCGAGCGCTTCGGCCTGCGCATCGGTGCCAACAGCATGCGCCGCGACTCGGACCGCTCCAACGGCGGCGTGTATGGCAACGCCTACGCCGGCGAGAAGGACCGCAATGTCGACGCGCTGCTGCAGTGGAAGCTGAGCGAGGCACAGGAAGTGTCACTGGAAGCTGGCCACGGTGTGCAGCAGGCCTTCATCGCCCAGGCGCTGGAAAAGCAGGACGAAGGCGCCTGGGGTGCCAGTGAGCTCAAGCGCAGTTCGCTGGCGCTGAACCACGACGGCAAGTGGGATTTCGGTACTTCCAAGCTCAGCGCGTACTGGACCGAATACAAGAACGACATCGGCGCCACCGGTCGCTCCGAGGCAACCGATACGATCATCGAAGGCAGCCTGAGCACGCCCTTCACCCTGGGCGTGGACCACCAGTTCGCGGTGGGCGGCCAGTGGAAGCGCCAGGAGTTGACCAACACGGACACCATCGGCCAGGCACCGATCGACTACGCCGGCAACCCGGTGGTCGGCTCCACCCTGGAAGTGGACACCTGGGCGCTGTTCGTCGAAGACGAGCTGAAGCTGCACCGTACCCTGGCACTGACCCTGGGCGCGCGCCTGGACCACCATGAACAGTTCGGCAGCCATGTCAGTCCGCGTGCCTACCTGGTCTGGCACCCGAGCGAGCAGTGGACGATCCGTGGCGGCGTGTCCAAGGGCTTCCGCGCGCCGAGCCTGACCGAGAATTCGCCCAGCGCGGCGACCCAGTCCGGTGGCCGCGGCTGCACCTCACTGATCCCGCTGGGCTATACCCGCGGCGGTTGCTACATGGCCGGCAACCCGGACCTGGACCCGGAAACCAGCACCAACCGCGAGATCGGCATCAGCTTCGACAACGACCTGGTCGACGCCGGCCTGACCTACTTCCATACCGACTTCAGGAACAAGATCGAGTATGAAGCGCTGGGCTTCTTCAACGGCTACTGGTGGACGCGCATGAGCAACGTGCAGCGCGCGCGCACCAGCGGCATGGAAGGCAACCTCAACTTCCGCTTCGGCGATCACTGGCGCTGGCGCACGTCGGCGACCTGGATGAAGGAAGCCAAGAACCTGACCACTGGCCGCAACCTGATCGACACACCGGAGTTCTCAGGCTATTCGTCGCTGGACTGGACCCCGAACACCACGTTCTCCAGCAGCCTGTCGGCGCAGTACACCGGCAAGCAGACCGGCGTGGTCAATACCTTCCTGAAGGCCTATACGCTGTATGACCTGACCGCTGCATGGAACGTCAATGAGGTGCTGACCCTGCGTGGCGGCGTCAGCAACCTGGCCGACAAGAAGCTGTACGCCGACGGCTCTACCGACTACTTCGTCGCCGGCCGCAGCTACTTCCTCAGCATGACCGCGCGCTTCTGATGCGCACTGCGATCGCGCTGGCAGCAGGCCAGCGCGATCGCGGCTGGTTTCCCAGGCTCAGTCGTTTTCCAACACGGCCGGCGCAGCGTCGCGGCTGGCCGCGATGCGTGCACGGTCCATCGCCACCGCCAGTTGCTGGCGGGCGAGCAGTTGTTGTGCCTGCACCACTTCGGGTGTCGGCAGGAGCACCGGTCCGGGTGCGTTTTCCGGTGTAGCAGGTGTGGTCATGCAACCTCCATGGACATACCGCAGCTACCCGCAAACAGCCGGGGTAGCAGCGGAACTGCGCACCCTATCCTAAAAACAAGGCGGATGGGTGACGGTGCGGCACCGGGACGCAAGCCCTTTGCCGTAGGAACGTCACATTTTTGACGCTCCAAGCTGGTTTGCTGAATGTGACTCACTTATCATGAAAACGTTTTCCTAACAGGGAAGTCCCTATACATGAACACCGTTGACCTGACCCGCTTCAGCCCGAAGTGGCAGTTCCGCTTCAACTTCTTCCAGCAGCACGGCGCTCCCAAGGAGCCCGGCTTCAAGCAGGCCTGGAAGGCGCTGTCCTTCGGCGACCGCCTGAAGATCAACCTGAACTTCTTCGCCTTCTTCTTCGGCGCGATCTATCTGTTCATCCTGGGCATGTGGCGCAAGGCGCTGGTGGTGATCGGCATCAACATCGTGCTGATCGCGGTCAGCCTGGTGCTGCCGGACATCGTGGCCCGCGCACTGTTCATCGCAATGAACTTCCTGGTCGCCTCGAGCACCAACTACAGCTACTACCTGGAACAGGTGAAGGGCAACACCAGCTGGAACCCCTTCGAAGGCATGTTCTAAGCCCAGCGCACCACGTACGCAGTGGCACATCGACGCCCGGCCTTGGCCGGGCGTCGTCGTTCAAGCCCCGGCTCAGGCGGCGCGCAACGCAGCAGCCGGTCGGGTGTCGGCCTGCAGGCGGAAGCGGGACACCGCCACCGCCAGCTGCTCGGCCTGTTCTTCCATCGCCCGCGCCGCAGCGGTGGCTTCTTCCACCAGCGCAGCATTCTGCTGGGTGGTCTCGTCCATCTGCACCACCGTCTGGTTGACCTGCTCGATACCGGCCGACTGCTCGCGCGAGGCGGCCGAAATCTCGGCCATGATCTCGTTGACCCGACCGACCTGGCCGACGATCTCCTGCATCGTGCGGCCCGCACCGTGCACCAGCTGCGCGCCGGCGCCGACATGGCCGACCGAAGCGTCGATCAGCTCCTTGATCTCCTTGGCCGCGCCCGCCGAGCGCTGTGCCAGCGCGCGCACTTCGCTGGCGACCACCGCAAAGCCACGGCCCTGTTCACCAGCGCGCGCCGCTTCCACCGCTGCGTTCAGGGCCAGGATGTTGGTCTGGAAAGCGATGCCGTCGATCACCGAGATGATCTCGGCGATGCGCTGCGAAGAGGTCTCGATCTGCTCCATGGTCTGCACCACCTGGCTGACCACCTGCCCGCCTTCGCTGGCAACGCCTGCGGCCGAGGCCGCCAGCTTGTTGGCCTGCAGGGCATGATCGGCGTTCTGGCGCACGGTGGAGGTCAGTTCCTCCATCGACGCGGCGGTCTCTTCCAGGTTGGCCGCCTGCTGCTCGGTACGGCGTGACAGGTCGCTGTTGCCCGACGCGATCTCGCCTGCGGCCAGGCGGATGCTGGCCGCAGACTGCTGGATCTGGCCGACGATCTGGGTCAACTGCTGCACGGTGCTGTTGGCATCGTCGCGCATCACCGCGAACACACCGTGGAAGTCACCCTCCATCCGTGTACTCAGGTCACCGGCGGCGATGGCGCGCAGCAGCGTCGACAGCGCAGCCAGGTTCTGGTCGCTGACCTGCATCATGGTGTTGAGCGTTTCCACCATGCGGCGGAAGTCATGCTCGAAGCGCTGGGCATCGCCACGCACGGCGAAATCACCTGCCGCCGCCGCAGCGGCCAGCTGCTGGATCTGCTCGTTGATCGCCGCCAGGTTGGTCTTGGTGGTTGCCATGGCAGCGGTGAATATCGCCTTTTCGCCCGGCAGTGCCTCCATGTCCACGCTCAGGTCACCCACCGCGTAGCGCTGCATCACCTCGACCAGGCGTTGGGTGACCGCATTGCTGTCGGCCACCAGCTGGTTGCTGTCGGCCACCATGCGGCCATATTCGCCCGGGAACACCGAGGCATCCATGCGGTAGCTGATTTCACCGGCATCATGGCGGCGCGCCATCTCCGCCTGTGCGGCCATCACTGCCTGCAGCTGGCCACGCATGCCCTGCATGGCGTCCAGCAGGCGGCCCACTTCGTCGTTGCCCAGCACCGGCATGGCGGTATCCAGCTTGCCCGCAGCCACGTCGCCGGCGATGCGCACGGCCTGCGCCAGCGGTCGCACCGCCAGGCGCTGCAGCAGCAGGTAGACACCGCCACTGAGCACCAGCGCAGCCACCACACCCACCAGCAGGATGATCCACAGCAGTTCGCGGGCCTGCGCGATGATCACCGCATGCGGCACCACCACACCCAGCGCGAAACGCTGCGGCGCGTCACCCACCTGCAGCGGCACGTACAGGCGGACGTTGCCGGCAGCGTCGGGCTCGAACGCTTCATAGGTCTTGTCGGCGGCGATCTGCGCCAGCATGCCGAGGGTGGCGGCATCGGTACGCGGCTTGCCGATCTCGGCAGCGTCGGCCGAGGCCAGCACCACGCCCTTCGGCGACAGCAGTTCGACGCGGCCAGCGCCCATCGGCGTCAGCGTGGCCAGGTGCTTCTGCAGCGCGTCCAGCGAGAAGTCGACGGTGAAGACACCGAGGAAGGTGCCGTTCTCGACGATCGGCGTGCTCAGCGTGCTCATCAGCACCTGCTTGCCGCCGATGTCGTAGGCATACGGTTCGCTGACCAGCGGCAGCTTGTCGCGGCTGGGCACCATGTACCAGTTGCCCGAGCCGCTGGGCGTCTCGGTGTAGTCGGTCATCGTCGACTGCTGCGGCTTGCCGTCCTGCCAGGCCCAGTAGCTCATGTAGCGGCCGGTGGCGTCGTGCGCCTCGCTGTTGACGAACTCGGCGTCCTTGCCGTCGAAGGCATTGGCCTCCCACATGGTGCTCTTGCCCAGCCATTCCGGGTGCGCGTGCAGCTGCTCGCCGATGACATTGGCCAGGCTGGCGCGATCAGGGGCATCACCGCGCGCACGCTGGGCCAGCACGGTTTCCACCATCGCATCGTTGCTGGCAAAGGCCGTGCCCAGGTCGGCAGCCACCTGCCGCGCCTCGGCACGGGCTTCGCTGGCCATGGTCTGCCGCGAGGACGACACCAGCGCCGAACTGGCCTGGTGATAGATCAGGAACGCGGTCGCGCCGAAGCACAGCAACGCGATCACCGCGGTGCCCAGCATCAGCTTGTGGGCGATGCTGCCGGGGCGACGGGCAGCGACGGAACGGGAAGAAGACATGGGAGGATCCGCAGGCAGTTCAGGTCGACCGGTGCCACCAGGGCACCGCGCAGATGCGCGATCCGTCGCGCGGGCCGCCTGCCCGCCGGATCGGAACCCGGCGCGGGAAGGCGCGCACCGGGTTAGCGGCCATGGCCGGGCGAGGTTGAGGCTCGCCGCACGCACAAAACCTGAACCCGCTCAGCTGCGGCCGTCGACCCAGGCCTGTGCTGCTCGCCTGTGCTATTCGGCGACGCGGTCGCGGATCCACTCCGCACGGGGCAGGACCTCGATGCTGCCCGCGGCGTACTGCTGAAGCACGTCCTCCGGACCGAAACGTGGCTGCCAGCCCAGCGCTGCACGCATCCGGCTGCTGTCATAGACCCGATCGATGCTGAGCGGCAGTGGCCAGCCACGGCGCTCGAACTCGGCCAGCAGCTGCGGTGCGCGGCGCGCCAGCACCTGGCGCGGATCGGCGGCCAGCTGCAGGCAGTCCTCGCGCCGGAAGGGCGTCGGTGCACAGGCGAGGTAACGCTGGAAGGCCGCGCCTTCATCGTGCAGCAGCGCGGCATGCGCGCTGGCCACGTCGCGCGCGTCGATACCACGGTGCAGGCGGAACATCGCCATGCGGTCAGGCGGTTCGGGGAAGCAACGTGCCATCCGCAGCACGCGCACGGTGAATGTTGCACTGGCCGCCGCTTCGGCAGCCGCCTCAGCCTGCAGCTTGGTGCGGTGGTAGATCGTGCGCGGCAGCGGCTCGGTGTCCTCGTCGATCCAACGGCAGCCGCCGGACACCACGGCATGGCCGTACAACGCCGTGGTACTGGTCAGCACGAAGCGCTGCACGCCGGCCTCGCGCGCCAGCTGCAGCAGGTTCGCGGTGGCCTCCACGTTGATCTGCTGGAACACCGCGTCAGGTACCAGGCCCACGTGCGGGGCGTGCAGGGCCGCGGTATGGATCACCGCGTCGACCCCCTGCACGGCGCGTTCCAGCGCCCGGCGATCGGTGACATCGGCAATGACGCGCGTGGTGGCGAACGGACTGCGATCCAGCCCCACCACCTCATTGGCAGCGGCCAGCGCACCGAAGATCGCCCGCCCTATCCGCCCGGAACTTCCGGTCAACAGAATCTTCATTGAATCCATTCACTCGACAGCGCCCGGGACCTACCGGGATGGCTTGATTCTAGGCATGCACGATGGCGTCGGCGATAGCAGACGATGACATTCTGCATGCCATCCACCTCCGGCCAACCGCTCGGACTCTCCCTTGCCAGGGCGCCACGGGTGACTGCCGTGACGACCGGTTGCAGAGCCCGGCGCTTCCTGCACGGTAACCGGTTGTCAAACGCGTGCGCAGGCCATGTGAGCCTCGTACAGCCCACTTCGACCTGTCTTTAGCCTGCACTGTGCAACATGGGACCGTCACTGATGGCAGCGCCCCATGTTCACACCGGAGACCGGTAATGACCAACTCACGCAATGGCAACAGCAATCGGGGCTTTGCCTCGATGGACGAAGACAAACAGCGCGCGATCGCAGCCAAAGGGGGACGTGCTGCCCACGCATCCGGCAATGCGCACCAGTTCAGCCCGGCCGAGGCCCGGGTGGCGGGCCGGAAAGGCGGTGAAGCGATCAGCCAGGACCGCCAACACATGGCCACGATCGGCCGTGAAGGCGGCCATGCGCGGCACGCCAGCAGCCGCCAGCAACAGCAACAGCAGGACATGCCCGACAAACCTGACAGCGGTCAACAACGTTGACGTGTTGCGGTCACTGCGCCGCGTACCGGCGGTGCGGCCGACGTCGATCAGCACTCAGCACTGCCAGCACAGTGGAAAGCGCCGCTGAGCTGGCGCGAGCCGGCTAGGTGTGGGCGAGGATGTTCAACAGGCGCCCGAACGGGTCGCGCACGTAGAAGCGACGTACACCCCATGGCTCTTCGGCTGGGCCATATTCAAGCGCGATGTCCGCGTGTCGCAGGCGTTCGAGCACGGCGTCCAGATCATCCACCTCGATCGAAAGATCCGGCACCGGCGTACCCGATCCGCCTTCGCTGGCAACGCTGAGTTGTGCCAGCGCAGTGCCCTGCCCACCGTAGGTGACGATCCAGCCGTGGTCCATCACGATGTCCATGCCGAGGATGTCGCCGTAGAACGCGGCCGCCTGCGCAGGATCGGCACTGGCGATGTTGGCGACGACACGTTTGACGGCCATGTTGCGGCTCCAGACGATCAGGACCGCGGACTTCGTGCCTGCGACCAGGTGAAAAGGGGCCCCTGGATCGGGCCCCCCATTGCGAACGGTATGCAGGCCTCAGACGGCGCCGCACCTGTCCATGACACAGCGATCGTATTCGAACTGGCACTCCATGGCATCGCCGCCGCCGGAAACGCAGGCCTGGTAGGCCTTCCAGCACGGGAAGTCGCACGGCTGGACCGGACCGGCCACCGCCACCGAACCGGTACACGCAAGTGCAAACACTGCAGCAACGATCACTTTCCTGATGGCTCGCATCGATATCACTCCCTGATAGGCCTGGTGATTCCAGGCTGCATCACCGTAGCCGTGCGTGCGGGATAGGAAGTGAAGGCGCCGGTTCAGCCTGCCAGCAATCGCAGATCACGCAGCTGCGCGCGCAACTCCGCGATGTCATGCCACGGCAGTATCGGCGAGTTCCCGCGCTCATCGGGAGGGTTGCCCGGGAGCCCCTCCGACCAGCCACCCGCGCCCACCAGCGGCAGCAAAGGCCGCTTGTGCAGCCAGGCCAGACACACTTCGGAAATCGTGCCCGCGCGCCCGCCGATGACAATGCAGGCATCGCCGGCCAAGGCCATGATCAGGTTGCGGGCATCGCCCATGCCGCATGGCACCACCACCGTTGCCGGCCAGTCTGCTGCGGGCATGTTGCCTTCCGGAATCACGCTCAGCACCGTGCCGCCAGCTGCGACTGCATGCTCGGCTGCCACCCGCGTGGCTGGGCTGCCACAGCCGCTGACCAGGGTGATTCCATTTTCGGCGAGGAACCTGCCCGCCTGTGCAGCGAGGTCGAACGCCGGTGAGCCAGGATCGGCACTCCCCAGGATGGCGATCTGGGGCTTGCGGAAGGACTTGCGGGAGGTTGGTGTCATGAAGCGACCTGGGTGACCGAACGGAAGGACAGCATGGAGACGGAACCGATCCGGGCAGCCACTGTTCAATTGCCCGACGCGGGAACGTATCACGCCAGCAGTTTGTCTTTCTGATGCTGATTGCACAGTTCACCGCCTCAGCATCACCAGGCCACCCAGGCTCAGCGACGGCAGCAGCAGCCCAAAGGCCACCAGCGGCCAGACCGTATCGCCCGGCAGCAGCAGCGTCGCGAGCGTGCCAAGCGTTGCCACGATCAGGCTCTGCACGGCGTAGTACAGCGCCACTGCCGTGCCGGAGGCATCGGCAAAATCGCGCAGCGCACCGTTGGCCGCCACCGCAGCCACCATCACGATGCCGATGGCCACCAGCCACATCGGCAACACGACACTGGCAAAGGATGGCGGCAGCATCGCCGTCATCGCCATGACCAGCGCGCCGCCAATCATCACCATCAGCCCACGCTGGAAACTGCCACCAATGCCCCATCGCCCGATGAATCGAGCAGCGAAGCGCGAGGTGACGATCATCACCAGTGCCACCGTCGCGAAGGCCAGGCTGAAGCCCATCGCCGAATAGCCGGCCCTCCCCATCAGCACCCGCGGGGCGATCGAGAAAAACACGAAGAACGTGCCCATCGCCGCACTGAATCCCAATGCATGAACCCAGAAGCCGGCATTGCCGAGGATGCGCGCGAAGGCTGGCGATGCGTGGACATGCTGCGGTGGCCGTGTCTCCTGCCAGCCGCGGCATGCGCGTGCACCCGCCAGCAGTCCCAGCACACCCAGCGCGATGAAAATAGCCCGCCAGCCCAGCGTATAGGCGATCAATGCGCCGAGGATCGGACCGAGCGCCGGCACGAACGCCAACATCGAGGCGAACAGGCCATAGAGCGTGGCGCCCTCGGCCGTGTCGGCATACACGTCGCGCACCGTGGCGAAGGTGGCCACCAGTGCGGCCGACGCCCCAATCGCCTGCACGCCGCGCCACGCAAGGAATGCCGCACCATCGCTACACGCGGCCAGCGCGAACGACGCCAGCGTGAACAACAGCGCGCCCATCAGCAGCACCGGCCGTCGCCCGATCCGGTCCGACAGCGGGCCGAAGATCAGCTGGCCCAGCCCCAGCACGAGCATGTACAGGCTCAGCGTCAACTGGATGAGGGCGGGCGACGTGCCGAGTGCCTGCGGCATGGCCGATACGACCGGCAGGTAGATATCCATGGCCAGCGAGGCCAAGAGGTCGAAGGGGGCCATCAACACGATGGCGCCCGGCAGGGAATGGGCCCAGCGAAGGGCTTTTCGATCAGACATGGGGAAACATCCGCTCAGGAGGGAATCCGGCGGTGATCAACCCAGTGCGTGGAAATCGCAGGACAAGATCACCGCAACAACGTGCGTACCGTTGTTGCGGCTCAGCGGACTGTCTGCGGACCGTTCCCGTTCATCTGATGATCCGGTGGAAGATCGAGTGCGGCCAGTGTAGCAAGGCCATTGCGGGGCAGCCCGGCAACGTCGTCCGGCAGGGCTTCAGGGCAAGGGCAGCATGTCGATGCGCCGGGAGGGGGTACGCCGCACCTGCTCGATGAGCCGGCGGACCGCTGGCGATGTTTCCTGTTCACGGTACAGCGCAGCGATGGTCGAGGCGATGACCGGCCCGGCGATCGGCAGATACACCACGCCTGGCAGCAGCAGCGTCCGCTGCAGCACCGACGGCACGATCGCCACGGCGCCATCGCCCACCGAGACCTGCGCGAGCACCGCGACAAGATGACCGGGACGGGAGCGGATGTCCGGCACGAATCCGCCACGGCGGGCGACTTCCAGCGTGCCGGCGGGCTGCTCCGGCATGATGAACGCCTCCTTCGCCAGCAGCGCCGGCTGCACCGGCACCCCCGCGTGGGCCAGCGCATGCGATGCCGGCAACGCCACGCAGAACTGATCTTCGATCAGGATGTGCGAACCGAGCGCATCGGGCACCTCCATCGGAAGCCGGCAGAACACCACATCGATGCGACCGTCCAGCAGCAGGTCCGGCAGGTCGGCCATCGGCCATTCGCCGACCTTCAGCTCCACGTCGGGCGAGGCGCTGCGGAACCGCTGCAACTGCTCCTGCAGCGCGCCGGCATGGACCGCCGAACCTACGTAGCCGATCTCGATCCTGCCGATTTCCCCGCGACCAGCGCGGCGGCCCACGGCCTCTGCCTGCTCGAACTGGCGCAGCACGTTGCGTGCTTCGGCCAGGAAGATCGCACCGGCAGAGGTCAGCGTGACCTCGCGCCTACTGCGATCGAACAAGGGGGTGCCCAGGCGACGCTCGATCTGCTGGATCTGAACGCTCAGCGTCGGCGTGGCGATGCCCAGGCGCAGCGCGGCGCGCCCGAAATGCAGCTCCTCGGCCAGTGCGACGTAGTACTGCAGATGTCGACGGTCCATGCGCACCGGCTCGTTAGCTTTGGCCTAACGTACTTGAAGAACACCGGCAATGAAACAAACAGTCGAAGTTGCTTGAATGGGCCTTCTTCCTTCCCCACCCGAGTGCCCGGTGTCTCTCTTCCCCCGCCGCAGACCGCCCAACTGGATCCTGATCATCGCCTCGCTCGGCTGCACGATGACGGTGCTGGAAACCAACGCCGTGGCCGTCGCCCTGCCGGCCATCGCGCGGAATCTGCAGGCTGACTTCGCCGACATCGAATGGGTGATCAGCTGCTACATCCTGACCTTCACCTCGCTGCTTCTGCCCGCCGGTGCCATCGCCGATCGTCATGGCCGCAGGCGGGTGCTGCTGATCGGCATCGCACTGTTCGCCCTCTCATCGCTGACCTGCGCGCTGGCCCCCACGGCCAGTGCGCTGTATGTGGCCCGAGCGTTGCAGGGCGTGGGTGCCGCTTTCCTGCTGGCCCCATCACTGTCGGTGATCGGCCACGAATTCCACGAGGGCAAGCAACGCGACGATGCCTGGGCCTTCTGGGGCACGGCAATGGGCATGATGATGGTGCTCTCGCCGCTTATCGGTGGGCTGTTGTCCTCGCTGTGGGGATGGCGCTCGGTGTTCATCGCGATCCTGCCCTTCCTCGCCTTCCTGGCCTATGGTGCGATCCGCTGGGTTCCCGACACTGCCGACACGGTGGTACGCCCGCTCGATCCGCCCGGCATCATCACCTTCAGCGTGGCGATCTTCGGCATCGTGTTCTTCCTCGTGGAAGGACTCGCGCAGGGATGGACATCGGCGGTGGCCCTGGCCGGCCTGGGCCTGGGCATCGCGATGGCCGCGCTGTTCACCTGCATCGAGCTCACGCGTCGGCATCCGATGGTCGACCTGCGGCTGCTTGCCAGCCCGCGCTTTGTCGGTGCCCTGATCGCCATGATCGGCTACGCGGTCAGCGCGCAGGTGATGGCCTCGATGCTGCCGCAGTACCTGCAGAACGGCGTCGGCCTGAGTGCGCTGGCCACGGGCGCCGGCATGCTGCCGTTCGCTGCGGCGATGCTGCTGTTCCCCAGCGTGGGCAGGCGCCTGGGCAGACGATTGTCGAGCGGGATGGTGCTGGCCATCGGCCTGTCCATCACTGCCGCCGGCAATGCGCTGGCCGGTATCGGTGCATGGCACAACCAGCCGACGGTGGCGCTGCTGGCGATGGTCATCATCGGCGCAGGCGGTGGCATCCTCAACGGCGAAACATCCAAGGCGATCATCGGTTCGGCGCCCCGCGACCGCGCAGGCATGGCCTCGGGCATCAGTGCGACGACGCGCTTCGTCGGCATCCTGCTCGGCTTCACGGTCCTCTCCAGCGCCCTGACCGTCGGCATCCGCGCCGGACTCTCAGCACGCGTTCCTGCAGATGAAGTCATGCGTCTGGCCGACACCATCGCCACCGGTGCACTGACCCGAGGAGCCCAGGTTGATCTGGCGCGGGCGATCTACAGCCAGGGCTTTGCCGCGTCCCTGTGGACTGCCGCCGCAGCAGCGACGCTGGCCAGCCTGGCCGTTGCCCTGCTCAGGCCACGCGCCTGATCGCAGATGGCAGACGCAGAAACGACCAGGGCAGCACTGGGCTGCCCTGGTCGCGGCGATGTGGGGGACGATCGCCGGATGCGATCAGGCAGCCTTCATCGCATGCTTGCGGTCGCGCATGACCGAGTGGCATTCCTGCACTTCCGGCAGCCACTGGGTCACTTCCTGGCGCACCGCCGGCGGCAGGTCGTTGTCCTTCAGGACGTCCTTGAACGCGCCCAGCAGGCGATCCTCGGACTCTTCAAGTTCGGCCACGTAACCGTAGTTGGTGTCACCGAAGGCCGCGCGCACCTTGCCGTAGAACTGCTGCATGGAACCGACCATGGTGCCGTGCTCGGCCGGCTTGCCGCCGGTAGCGGCCACCGAGCTGCTCAGCGAGGACACGATGCGGCCCTTCACGCCGGCGATGCGGACGAACAATGCCGACAGCTCGGCATCCTTCACCTTGGTTGCGGCTTCCTCGTAGAAGGACTTGCCATCACGGGCGATCTCGATCAGGTCGTTGAGGCGATGCTCGATGGTGGACTGGGTGCTCATGTGTAGTCTCCTCTGGGGGAAAAACGGCAACAGTGGAATCCGTTGCCTGCGAGCCCAGACTGGCCGACCGGGTGTGGTTCGCGGGTGAGCATCGATTGATGCGGTGATCATGCTGCCCAACGGCGCCCCACCCACTCACGCGGGCGACGCGGTGTCTTCACCGCACCTGAATCCTGGCAATGACCTGCACGGTCATCCGCACCGCATGTCTAGTCCACCGCTACCCGCACCACGTGGCTGATGCCCCGATGGAACATCTTCGCGTACGGACAGACCCGCTCGGTGTTGCGCACCAGTTCGGCTGCACGTATCGGGTCCATGCCAGGCAGGCACACCACGATCTCGGCCGACAGCAGGTACAGGCCGTCCACGGGATCTCGCGCGAACGTCACCGCTACCTCGATGCTCGGCTCGACCAGTTCCATTCCCGCACGCGCAGCCACCAGCACCATCGCACCGTGGAAGCAGCCGGCGTAGCCCGCCGCCAGCAACTGCTCGGGATTGGTACCGCCACCGGGTCCACCCAGCTCAGCAGGCAACCGAAGGTCCACTGACAGCGCACCGTCATCGGACCGCACCACGCCCGACGCGCGGCCATGCTGTGCCACGCCACCGCTGACCCGCACCCGTCCGGTATACAGCGGGCGCACCTCATCACCGTGGTACTTGTCGAGCACCGTGTGCGGAGGCGGTTTCAGCCCGGTCATCGCAGGTTCCTGCTGTCAGCGTCCACCGCCGATCAGGCCGGCTGGCCCTGTGCCAGCCCGGACTGCTGCAACCAGCGCTCGAAGCCGATCGAGCCGAGCCATGCCTGGCCCACCGGCACCAGCGTGTCCTGCTGCAGCTGCGCACCGAAGTAGCGCGCCTGGGCATCGCCAACCACTTCCCGCGCGTCACCGGTTGCCTGCAGGAAGCGCTGCGCCAGCACCGCCATCGATTCGCGTTCCGGGCCGGCGATCTCCACCACGCCATTGGCTGGTGCCTGCTGCGCGATGCGTGCAACCGCATCGGCCACATCCTCGGCGGCGATCGGCTGCACTGCGGCGGTCGGCAGCTGCAGGGTCTGGCCGTCACCGGCTGCCTGGAGGATGCCCGGCAGGAACTCGAAGAACTGTGTCGAGTGGATGATCGTGTACGCCAGGCCCGAATCGCGGATCAGGCGTTCCTGGGCGATCTTGCCGCGGAAATAGCCGCTGGCCGCCAGCTTGTCGGTACCCACCACCGACAGCGCGACATGATGGCGTACGCCTGCCTGCGCCGCGGCCGCCAGGATGTTGTGGCCGGCCGTCACGAAGAACGACAGCACCGCCGCATCTTCGAACGAGGGCGAGTTGGCCAGGTCGACCACTACCTCGGTGCCCGCCATCGCAGCGGCCAGGCCCTCGCCGCTCAGCACATCGATACCGGTGGAGGGTGCAGCGACGACGACGTCGTGGCCGGCCGCATGCAGGCGATCGACCACCTTGCTGCCGATGCGGCCGGTGCCACCGATGACGAGGATCTTCATGACAGGTCTCCTGGAACGTGGAAAGTTCGGATGTGGCTGCATGCTAGAAACGCATTGGCCGGCGCAGTAGATCCGCAGCGGGCCACGCACTGTTGCCGCATCGGCACCAATGTGGTCATGCCCAGGCCGGGGCCGCATCGCGCTGCGCTGCCGCCTGCTGCCGCGCTTCCCAGTGCGAGAACACATCCAGATCCAGCGCGCGTATGCGCTGGGTGCTGAAATCGATGAACGCGCGGATCCGCTTGGGCAGCTGGCGTCGGCTGAGATAGCACAGGTAATGGCCACGATCGTGCGGCGCGTAGCGGTCCAGGCAGGTCACTACAGCGCCTGTGCGCAACGCATCACTTACCTGGTAGCTGGGCAGCTGGGCGATCCCCAATCCATCGATCACTGCCTGCAGGACAAGATCGGCATCATTGAACACCACCTCCGCCGGCGGCTGCAGATTCACATCCTGGCCGTCCACACGGAAGTCCCAGCGCTGCAGGCGCCCACCGGGAAGGCGTCGACCGATGCAGGCATGGGTGGACAACACTTCGATGGTGTCTGCCAGGCCATGCGCCTGCACATACGCAGGCGATGCACAGACCACCAGCTGCATCGGCACCAGCTGCTTGGCGATCACCTGGCTGTCTTCCAGCACGCCATCGCGGAACGCCACATCGATGCGATCGGCGGCCAGGTCCGGTGCCTGCTCGTCCAGCAGCAACTCCACAGAGACCTGTGGATACTCCGCGCGGAACGCAGACAGCAGCGGCGCGATCACCCGGCGTCCGAAGCCATGTGTCGCACTGATCCGCAGATGCCCGCGCGGTGGTCCCTCGCGCAGGTCGCGCATTTCGTCCAGCGCCTGCAGGATGCTGGCAACGCCCGGGCTGCAGCCCTCCAGGAACAGCTCGCCTTCGCGGGTGAGTGTTGTCGAGCGCGTGGTGCGCAGGAACAGGCGCACGCCCAGTTGTCCCTCCAGCTTCTGCACGCTGCGGCTGACGGCCGAACGACCGATGCCGAGGCGATCACCAGCGCGAGCGAAGCTGCCCTCGGCGGCTACCGCGATGAATGCCAGGACCCCGGCATAGCTGGCGGAGAAGGACGCCGTGAGGGAATCGCGGCCGTCGCTGGCCAGGCAGGACTGCGGCATGACATTCATGGTGTTCCGGGCTCCTGGAAGTCGCGTCGGGCAAGCAGGTGGGCGCGTGCACGGGCCAGTCGCTGGCGGCATGCCGGCAGCTCCAGCCCCAGCAGCGGCGCGATGTCTTCAAAGCCCGCGCCCAGCACGTCATGCAGCAACAGCACGGCCCGCATGTCCGGTGGCAGTTCGTGCAATGCGGCAAGGAAGGCCTGCCAGACCCGCTCACTGGCGGGGCAGGCTGCTGCGCGGTTCGGGGCGGATGAGGTGTCCATGCCCGGCAGACGGGCGAGCATCCGCCGCTGTGACAGGCCATTGGTGTTTTTCGTGCAACACCGTGCAGCCCTGCCCTCGCCTACCGCCCCGCGTGCAGCGGGCCTAGCCTCGCTGCGTCCCTCAACTCCCATCGGAACACCGTCATGAGCCAACGCCTGGACTACGCCGCACAGTCGCCCGAACTCTTCAGGAAGCTCGGCACCTTCTCCCACGCCGTGCACAACAGCTCGATCGAAGCGGCCATCATCGACCTGGTCAACATCCGCGCCTCGCAGCTCAACGGCTGCGGGTTCTGCCTGGACATGCACGTGAAGGAAGCGACGATCCGTGGCGAGCGCGCACTGCGCCTGCACCATGTCGCGGCGTGGCGCGAATCGAACCTGTTCAGTGCGCGCGAACGGGCCTGCCTGGCGTGGACCGACACACTTACCCACCTCCCAGCGCAGGGGGTTGCGGACGACGTGTATGAGCGCGTGCGTAGTCAGCTGTCCGAACAGGAAATCGTCGATCTGACCTACGCGGTGATGGCGATCAATGCCTGGAACCGCGCCAACGTCGCCTTCCGTACGCAACCCGGCTCGCTGGACCAGGCCTTTGGCCTGGACAAGGCCGGTCTGGCCTGAGCGTCGATTGCACACTTTCCTGCTGGAGACCTGCCATGCGTTCTCTCTGTTCCTTGGCGCTGCTGGCCCTGCTGCCGTTGACCAGCATCGCCGCCACACCGCCGCCCACCGCGCCCGAGCCCATCGTGCGCGAGGTCATGACCCGTCCGTTGCCGGAACAGCCGGGCAAGGAAGCACTGATCCTGACGGTGCAGTACCCACCCGGCGGCGCCGATCCCGTGCACCGGCACGACGCCCACGGCTTCGTCTATGTGCTGCAGGGCCGCATCGTGATGGGCGTGGCCGGTGGCCGCGAGGTCACCCTCGGCCCGGGCGAGGCCTTCCATGAGGGCCCGGACGATCTGCATACCGTCGGCCGCAATGCCAGCCAGACCGAACCGGCGACATTCGTCGTGTTCCTGATCAAGGACATCGGCAAGCCGGCGGTACTGCCACCACGCTGACCGCCACCGGTCCGGGGCAGTACCCGCCACTCCCACAGGTCCGCCGGTGTCACAATCGGCGGACCTGTCCCGTCTCTGCTGGCATGGACGACCCCACCGCACTGTTCACCCGACTACGCCCGCGCCTGTTCGGCGTGGCCTACCGCATGCTCGGCTCCTCGCACGAGGCCGAGGACGTGGTGCAGGATGTCTGGCTGCGCTGGCATGGCGCCAACCAGCAGGACATCGAGAACGCCGAAGCCTGGCTGGTGGCCACCACCACCCGCCGCGCCATCGATGGCCTGCGCCTGGCCCGGCGCACGCGCGAGCACTATGTCGGCATGTGGCTGCCCGAGCCGCTGCTCACCGAAGACACCGGCACACCCGAGTACATGCTGGAAACGGCCAGTGATCTGTCGGTGGCCTTCCTCAACGTGCTGGAGCGGCTGGCCCCGGACGCGCGTGCCGCGTTCCTGCTGCACGATGTGTTCGACCAGGATTACGACGTGGTGGCACGCACGCTGGACAAGACCGAAGCCGCCTGCCGGCAGATCGTGCACCGCGCACGCCTGCAGCTGCGGCAGGAGCGACCGCGCTACAACGTGCCGCAGGACGTGCACCAGAAACTGATGCGGCGTTTCGCAGAGGCCATCGCCAATGGCGACTTCAGGACGATGAAAACCCTGATGGCCGAATCGGCCGTGCTGATCGGCGATGGCGGCGGCATCGTCACCAGCTTCCCGAAACCGATGGTCGGCGGCGCACGCATCGCACAGCTGCTGTACGCCCCGCACCTGCGGCGCAAGGACCAGCTGCGCATGGTGCCGAGCATGATCAATGGACGACTGGGGCTGCTGCGTTACTTCGACGACGTGCTGGAATCGGCAATGGCGTTCGATACCAACGGCGAGCAGATCGTGCAGATCCTGGTGCAGCGCAACCCGCACAAGCTGCAGGGCCTGAACCAGCCAACCTCGATCCAGTAGATCCACGCCATGCGTGGATGCAGTTGCCTTCATGCACAGCAAAGCCACGCATGGCGTGGCTCGGCGGGCTCTCCACCCTGCGTCAATCCAGTAGACCCACGCCATGCGTGGATGCGGTTGCCTTCATGCACAGCAAAGCCACGCATGGCGTGGCTCTACTGGCGGGCTCTTCACCCTGCGTCAATCCAGTAGAACCACGCCATGCGTGGATGCGGTTGCTCTCATCCACGGCAAAGCCACGCATGGCGTGGCTCTACCGGTCTCCGTGCCGCCTGACGGCTGCCCTTGTGGCTACTTCTGCTGCAGGAAGGCCAGCAGGTCCTGGTTGACCTTGTCCTTGTGGGTCTCGGTCAGACCATGCGGCGCACCCGGGTAGACGATCAGCCTGGCGCCCTTGATCAGCTTGGCCGACATCCGTCCCGCCACGTCGATCGGCACGATCTGATCGTCGTCGCCGTGGATCACCAGGGTCGGCACATCGAACTTCTGCAGGTCAGCGCGGAAGTCGGTCGCCGAGAACGCGGCGATCGAGTCGTAGGTGTTCTTCTGTCCACCCAGCATGCCCTGCGCCCACCATGCATCGACCATCGCCTGGTTGACCTTCGCGCCCGGCCGGTTGAATCCATAGAACGGACCAGACGGAATGTCCTTGTACAGCTGCGAGCGGTTCTCCAGCTGCGCCTTGCGGATGCCGTCGAACACTTCGATCGGAACGCCACCGGGGTTGTCTGCGGTCTTCAGCATGAACGGCGGCACCGAACTGATCAGCACGGCCTTCTTCACCCGTCCCGTGCCATGGCGGCCGATGTACCGCGCCACTTCGCCGCCGCCGGTGGAGAAGCCCACCAGTGTGACGTCCTTCAGGTCCAGCGTATTGATCACCGTGGCCAGATCATCGGCGTAGTGATCCATGTCGTTGCCATCCCAGGGCTGGCTGGAACGACCGTGGCCACGGCGGTCGTGTGCGACCACCCGGTAACCGTGGTCCGCCAGGAACATCATCTGCGATTCCCAGCTGTCCGAATCCAGCGGCCAGCCATGGCTGAAGGTCACCACCGGCCCGTTCTTCGGGCCCCAGTCCTTGTAGTACAGCTGCACGCCATCGGCGGTGGTGATGGTGCTGGCGGTGCGCGTGACAGCGCTGGGTGCGGACGGGTGTGCCGGCGCGGCGGCCTGGGCGGACAGGCCCGCCTGCATCGACAGGGCCAGGGCAGTTGCAGCGAGGGTGCGGGTAACGGTGTTCATGGTGGACCTCCAGCGGATGGGTGGGTTTCGACAGGGGCTACTTTGCGCCCCTGCCCGGGACCATTGGTGACATGAAGTCCAGAAAACTTGATCAGAAATCCCAGAACACCGGCACCCAGCGGAACGCCTCGCCCTCGCGGGACACGCGGCCCACCGACGGGAACGGCAGGTGCGTGGCCACCAGCATCTCGCCGGTGCCGGCCAGCGCATTGAGCAGTTCAATGCGCACCCGCGCCGCTTCCTCCGGGTCGTGCTCGAAGCCGTTATGCCAGTTCGGTTGATCGAAACCGACGGCGAACACGGCATCGCCAGCAAACGTCAGCGCCTGGCCCCCCGAGGCAACGCGCACCACGCAGTGGCCCGGCGTGTGGCCGCCGGTGCGGCGCGCGACTACGCCCGGTGCGATCTCATGCTCATCCTCGAAGGTGTGCACGAAACTGCCGTACTCGGCCCAGAAATGCGTGGCCGTTGCGCGAAGCGCGTCCGGGAATCCCTGCGGCATGTTCGTGCGGGTGAAGTCGGGCGACTTCCAGAACGCCACTTCCGACGCCGCGACGTGGATCTTCAGGTCCGGCCGCAGCTGTGCTTTCACTCCGTCCACCAGCAGGCCACCGATGTGGTCCATGTGCATGTGGGTGATCACCACGTCGGTGATCTCGCGCAGATCGATACCGGCAGCGCCGAGGCGGCGGATCAACTGGCCAGCGCGCGGCAGCTGCAGGTCCGGGTCCATGCCCAGGCCGGCATCGATCAGGATGGTGCGCTCACCGCTGTGCACCACCATCACGTTCAACGCCCAGTCGAACGCATCCTGTGGCAGGTACATCTCGTCGAACCATTCGGCGCGCTCGGACGCCTGCACGTTGTGGCCGAGCATCTGCGTCGGCAGCGGCAGCACGCCGTCGCTGACCACCAGCACATCGATATCACCGACTTTCAGGGCGTAGCGCGAGGGAACAAGCTCGTCGAGCGCGGGCGCGGCAGGGGCAATGGTGTTTTCCAGGCTGAACATGAGGCGATCTCCACGAAGGTTGGCTGGCAGGCAGTGAAGCAGGGCCGGCGGACAGTTCCGGGGTACGCCTTCGCACGGCGCAGGGCATGGCGTTGCCGGGCAGCAATGCCCTGCAGCACAGCGCCGCTGGTTCGATTGAAGACGGGATCCACGAGCTGTCGTGGCCCCGGAGCACGGCAAGGGCCGTGTGGGATCAGCGTAGGCAACGCAGGCGGTGCGCAGTAGACCCGCAGGCGGGCTCGCGGCGTTGCCTTTTGGGAAGCAGTGGGCGACGTGGTTCCCGCCCTCCGCCTGCCCCCCGGTGGGCTGCGCTCAGCCGCCCTTGCCCATCAGCCAGCGGATGGCCTGTGGGAACGAGGTCTTCCAGTCGTCCGGATAGAAATGGCCACCCTCATGGGTACGCGACCGGAGCTCGTTGCCATCGCTGAAAAGGGCGCGGAAATCCGCGCTCATCTTCTGGTTCGCCGGCCCTTCCTGCTCGCCGTTGATGACGAACACCCGCTTGCCGTGCGCGCCGCTCTGCGTGGGCACCGGCTGGCGCCAGCCACCCGGCGACACCAGCAATGCACCGGCATAGTCATCCGGATGCTGCGCCAGCAGCGCGCCGGCATGCTGCGAGCCCTGCGAGAAACCCATCAGGTACACCTGCTTGCGGTCGATGCACTGGCGCGCGGCCAGTTGCTCCAGCCCCGCCTGCACCACCTTGTGCGTGCCCTCATACGGGCCGGTCCAGCTGAAGCTGTCGAACGACTCGCGCATCTCCGTACCGTTGATGCCCAGCAACACCACACCAGCATCGGCCAGCGGCTGCTCGCTGCTGTCCAGGTGGCCATTGATGCCGTAGCCGTGCAGCCACACCAGCACCGGCGCACAGGCCGGCATCGCAACCCCCTTCGAAGGGGCCAGCACCGAGATGGCGCCCACCTTGCCGACCGATACCTTCGCGTAGCGTGCCTGCGTATTGGCCAGCACCTGCTTGAAGAACGGCGTTCCGCGCAGGTGCTCGAAGTCATCGTTGTCGGCCAGCGCGGGCGCGAACCACATGCCACGCTCATCGGCTTGGCGCAGATAGCGCTCGGCCAGCGCATCGTCACCGCGGCGTGCGAACAATGCCGCTGCGTGGTACGGCGCCTGCGCCAACGTGGGGTCTTCGCGGGTTGCAGCCAGATAGAGCGCCAGCGACTGCAGCAGCGTGGCGTCGTCTTCCTCGGCCCGCTCCATCAGGTCCTGCGCATCGTCGGCATTGATCAGGGCATTCAGCACCGGGCTGATCGACTTGAACGCGATGGTCGAGGCGCTGTCCTGTTCCTCGGCGTGTGCGGTTGGCGCGCAGACAGCGATCGCCAGGAAAACAGCAAGAGCAGACAGCTTCGGCATGGGGAATCTTCCGTGATTGCGGCAACGCGCGGGGCGCGCAGTCTAGCAACCTCCGGGCCGATCAGATCGCCCTGCGCTCAACCGTAGGCAGGATGGCTGCCGGTAAGCACGCCCATCGAAAACGCGTAGCCCGCTTCTTCCAGCAACAGCCGCATGCGCAGTTCCGCCCGGCGCGGAACGCACAGCCCGCTCGGTGCGTACAGCGCATAGACGAAGCCGGCGCCTTCCACGTGCTCGCGGCGCACCGAACAGTTGTTGGTTTCTGCGGCATCGGACCACACGGCCCGCAGCTTCTCCGGGCCGATGGATTGACCGTTGCGCAGGCGGAACGTCAGCCAGCGCACGCCCAGCGGCGGATGGTAGGTCAGGTTAGCCATTGCGCACCTTCAATACGGCGGCGGAGATGGTTCAGGACGTCCGGTTGCAGATCAGGATGCTCGTTGCGCGCGGACGCCGGCAGATCGATGCGGACAGCGCCGTTGACCAGCGCGGGGGGATCGGTGTGCAGGTCGATCCACCATCCATCGGGAAGGCGAAGCCCGCGTCCGTCCCTGTCATAGAGGTTGATCTGAAAAGACATGACGCTCGCTCCCATTGGAGTTCGAGCATACGCCTGCGCGATGTCACTCCAGACTGCGACCCGCCGACGCGATTTCCTCGACCCGCTTGGCGCACACGAAAACGAACGCCTCGTCCTGCTGCACCTTCAGGAACGAATCCAGCCAGCGTGCCGCAGCACCACGGTTGCCGATCACGCCCCCGAGTTCTTCGGTAAGGCAACGCGCGCACTCCATGCCACCCGGACTGGGGGCCTGGCAGGCGCGGCAGCGCGCCATCGTCGTCGTTCTTGCCGGACGGCACTGGTACATGATCTTCGTCATCAGGCTTACCGCACGGGCATGGGATGGCATCAGCGCTCTTCCCGAACGTTGGACAGAGGAAAGCCGCGCAACGCGCGGCCTCTTCTTCGCTTACTGCTCAGCGACGGGTGTCACGGCCCGGCTCGCTCTTCTGTTCCTGCCCGGACTTCTGCGGGCCGATCGGCTTTGCATCCTGCTGGACCTGCTGCTCCTGCTGGCGCTGCTTGCCGTCCTGCTTCCGGTCGCCGCCCATTGCGTTGCCATCAGCCTGGCCGTGCTGGGCGGCCTGCTTGATTCCGGTCGGGGCGTTGGTGCGGTCGGTCTGGCCTTGCGGCGTATTGTTGTTCATGTCTTGCTCCACCGCAGCGATCTGCTGCAGCGCCACTGTGGGCGCGGGCCGGTTACGCAGCTGCATGAAAGCCGGAGATTAATGAACGGGCACCATGAACAGCGCTGCGCGCACACAGGCTCCTGACATGCACAGGTGTACGTTGGCGTTCCAACAGGAGAAGTCTCATGGAACGCATCACCAACAAGGACTTCGTTGACGTCGAGCGCGAGCTGCAGCATTGGCAGGCCGCGTTCCAGACGGGCGATCTGCCCGCCATCAACTTCCGCCACGAGGTCGCACCGGTCATCCGCCTGGCGTGCGACATCTATGTCCGCAACCCACATGGCACGCGCACGGCGTGGCTCACCGATCTGCAGTCACGGCTTGCGCTGCGCACCAGCCTGCGTGGCCACCCGGGGTCGGCGGAAATGGCGATGGGCTGTTGGGCGCGCCTGTCCGGCCCGGCATTGGCCCCGCAGGCGGGCTGACACCGGCTGCGGGCAGATCACTCCTCGCCCGCGAGCTGGTTGCCTTCCTGCATCAGCTGATCATTCAACCGGTTCACCAGCGCGATGACCGCATCGGCCAAGGCACGCGCATCGGCGATGGAGCCATGGAAGGCAATGCGGGTGCCCTCCACCCTCACTTCCGCCAATGACAGCTGCGACGCCAACGTCGCGCAGTGCTGCAGGAAGCGGCCGGTCCACTGTTCATCGGGTGCCTGATCGAGCAGCGCAGTGATGGCTTCATCGGCAGTCGCATCGACCTGCTGGTGAAGCCGTGGCACGTCGAACCCAACGATGCGCGGCAGTCTGGACGTGCTCACGTACTTCCCCAAGGGTGTGCAGGACGGCAGTATCGCTGCACCGACCCTCCCGGGCGAATCGTCCGACGTGAACCGTTCATCCGGGCCGGCGATGTCGGGCCCTCTGTCAGCGGAGGCGTGTCGATTCCCGACCCGTCCGCGCGTCAAGAGAAGAAAGGCCGGCCAACGTGGCAGCCAACGCCGATGGACATCCTGATGACGCCGATCCTGACCGCATTCAAGCATTCCCCGGACCGTGGCCAGGGGCTGGCCCGCGACATGCGCGTGCGCTGGGCGCTGGAAGAGCTGGGAGTGGCCTACGACGTCCATCTGCTCACCTTCGAGGAGATGAAGCAGCCGGCGCACCTGGCGCGGCATCCGTTCGGTCAGATCCCCACCTATGAGGATGGCAACGTAGTGCTGTTTGAATCAGGCGCGATCCTGCTGCACCTGGCCGAGCAGCACCCCGGGTTGCTGCCCGCCGATACGGGTGCGCGCATGCGCGCGATCACCTGGATGTTCGCCGCGCTGAATACTGTGGAGCCGCCGATCGTCGAACGCTCCATGGCGTGGGTGCTGGAACGCGAGCAGCCCTGGTATGCACAGCGGTTGGTGATGCTGGACGAGCGCGTGCGCAGGCGGCTGAGCCAGCTGTCCGCCCGGCTGGGCGATGCACCATGGCTGGACGGAGACTTCAGCGCCGGCGATCTGCTGATGGTGTCGGTGCTGCTGCGGCTGCAGAGCAGCGGCATCGTCGGCGAGTATCCAGACCTTGCTGCCTACGTTGACCGCGCGACCGCGCGGCCGGCCTACCAGCGCGCCTTCGCCGCACAGCTGGCGGTGTTCCAGAACCCGTAGCTCCACCCCGCTCCCAGTAGCTCCACGCCATGCGTGGAGTTCGCCATCCATTGGTACTGCTACGCGTCAATCGGCAGCCATCCGGGTGCCACCCGATCTCCGGAAGCAACCGCCACTGGGTCAGTGGATGTCCAGCGCGACGATGCCATCCCCTTGCAGGGTGAACGCGTGTGTCAGCACCACCGGGCTGCCCGGAAACGTGCCACTGACCTCCGCAGACACGATGTGGCGACCGTCCTGCACCTGCAGCTGCAGGGGGACCACGTGTTGCTGGTAGGCCGCACGCGTCTGCGCCACCCAGGCGGCAATCGCCGTGTGTCCCTGGTGCCGCTGGCGCTCATCGCCCACCGTCGCGCCTGCGGCAAAGCACTGCTCCACGTGCGTTCCGGGCTCGCCATTGGCCAGCAGGAAATAGCGGGACAACGGCGCGGGAAGATCAATCGACATCGCAGGCACTCCAGACGGGACTGGCGCTATTCTCGAACCGCACCCTGGCCGGCACAAGAACGCACCTGAAGGTAAGTGACCCACCCCATGAGAAAGGCCTATACCCCTGAGACCGCCGCCGCGGACGTGGCCAGTGCACTCGCACTGCTGGAAGGCCGCTGGAAGCTGTTGATCCTTTTCCACCTGTTCGACGGCAAGGTGCAGCGCTATTCCGACCTGGAGCGGCTCATCCCCGGCATCTCGCAGAAGATGCTGGCGCAGCAGCTGCGTGCACTGGAAGCAGACGGCATCGTGCTGCGCACGGTGTATCCGCAGGTGCCACCGAAAGTGGAGTATCGACTGAGCGCGTGGGGGCAGGCACTTTGCCCGGCACTGGACGCGCTGCTGCTGTGGCAGGAGCAGAAACCAGCGGCAGGCGAGCCATCGGCATGACCATTTTCAGCGCAGCCACCATGCTGCTGCGAATGGTGAACACCCCGTAAAACGGCCATCGCGCGTGCCGCCACGTGCACTGCACCATCACCTACGCTCAGGTTCCGCCCCGCCCGGAACCGGATCATGCCCTTGATTGCCATCGCGCTTGCCTCAGCACTGTCCGCCCTGCCCGACATCGGCTGGGAGCGCGAGCGGGCCGAAGATGCCCACCAGCTCATGCTGTGCCAGATCCACCGCGACCAGTTGGCCGATCGCGGGGAGAAGTCGCAGACCTACCAGCAGGCCAAGGCCGTCTGTGATCTGCTCGCCCGCGAGTACAAGCAGAACTGGGATTTCGACGCCCACGATGCGCTGGCGGCGGAGGCAGTGGACTTCTTCGACCTCCTGCAGCGCGGTGAGGCCACGGCGGTGCCACCGCGCAAGTCCGATCACGCTCTCGAGTGATCGCCGCCCTGTTGAAGATCAGAGAATGACGGCAGCAAACAGGCCGACAACCCCGATCGTCGTCAGCAGGAACGAGACCACTACCGAGCCGAGCGCACGCAGCGCTGATCCTCCATTCAAGGCCACGAAGGCCCGCATGCGGGCCCACAGGTACCACGCCACCGCCAGCGCGCCGATGGCTGGCGCGGCGAACGGGCCGGCCTGCGACGGGGAAGCAGCTGCCGCCTGCGCCAGCGCGAGTGCCACCACGAAGGGGCATGCGATGAACGCCTGGATGGAGAAAGGCTCGCGCAGCGTCTCGCGGTTCACGGGCAGCCGCTGACGCCGAAGCGTGCCCAGTGCCGCACCCAGCGCGTACACGCAGAACACCGCAGAGCGGGTGAGCAGCAGCCCCTGCTCGCTGCTGAAAAGCAGCTGCCCCACCGGCGTACTGAGCCGGGGCGAGGACATGCGCATCGCCATCTCCAGCGCATGGGCGATGGCCACCGACAGGATCAGCATCAGCACCGGGCTGATCGCATCGGAGAACCGCTGGTCCGAATCCTTGCCGAGCTCGCGGCGGGTGTAGAGGGCGACCTCGCCGGGGTGAATCAGTACCCGCCAGAACATCCGCGGATAGAACACCAGCCAGCCGACCAGCTCGTAGAGGAATTCTTCCAGCGATCGCAGCAGTCGTATGAGGTCCATGACCGCCGTGGATAGCGCGCGGGGCGTGAAGCCGGGATCACGGGCGGGGCCTGCGCCTGCGATGCCAGCTGTCCGCCCCGACTTCTGGCAGTCACCCCCGGCCGATGCTTCTCGTAGCGTTCGGGCTGCCCACCTTCTGAGCCTGTGCGGGTACCGGACATGGCAACGGAACGTGCAATCAGCCGCAGCGCGGGTGCGGTGTACCTGCTGGTGGTGGTCATCGGCATCTTCAGTCTGGGCTATGTGCCGAGGCAGCTGCGCGTCGGGGCTGACCCGCAAGCAATGCTGGGCAACCTGGTGGCCCACCGGCAGCTGTTCCAATGGGGCATTGCCACCTTCCTGGTCGAGCGGGTCGCCTTCCTGCTATCCCTGAGCCTGTTACGTCTGCTGCAGCACACGCATCGCGCCACAGCGGTGGCCGCGGGGTGACATTCGCACTGGGTCTGGTACCGCGCCTAGCTGACAGGTGGCCGTCTTCAACCCGCCTTACGAATCATGCTGTCGCAGCCAAGCGGGCATTGCCTGCGCATGTTCAGCAAGTCCCAGCTGACGTCGGGTCCGAGTGATCATGCTGGCGATTTCTGCTTCGAATTCAGCGCCGTTCTGCACACTGCAGAGAAGCGCCTCGCATCGGTGCTTGAGGTTGATCGCCCACGGCGCGTCGTGCGGATCGGCAATGATCTTCTCGAACAGTTGCCTGCTCTGGTCAACCGCACCAGAAACGCCTGCCGCGACTGCCGCGTGGTAGTGGCCCCATAACGACAGGCCTGCGTTGGCTGCTATCCAGGCCTCCACATGCGAAGGCGATGCGAAACGCTCCCGCAATGCGAGCACCTCCTGCCCCGCGCGTTCGGCCAGGAACGTCGCCGCCAGTGCGAACTGCGCGTAACTGATGAATTCGTGGAAACCCTCGACCCTGTGGCCGGCATCGAATGACAGAAAGTCCTTCTCATTCCAGAGGAAGCACGCCCCAACGTTCAGATAACTTCCTTTGCTCCACGAAGACTGCTGGAATTCAACCATCCCGACCCACCACCCCTGGTCGTCCAGCCAGACTCTGGAGCGCCCTTTCTGCACACAGCCCAGGGGACGGAGATGGGTTCTGGCCGCTACGGTGATCAAGCGCGAATGTGCGGGTGCCGGCATTGGATGCATCCTTGCGTTGCGGAAGCTGCCAGGAAGCCTACGTCAGGGTGGTGCACAACGGGTGGCAAGGATGGCGGGCTCATCCTGGCATTGGTAATAATGACCGCGGACGCGGCCTATGCCGCTACATTAACCGCATGGCCTCAGCAGAAACCGGTGGGTCATTACAGTGCAGACTAACGGTTCGCGATAAACCACCGGAAGGGCTGAGCAATGCTGAGTGTGAGGCTTCAGGGAAGTGGCTGTGGACGGGGTGATATGCGCGAAACTGCCGGCAAGGCTTTCATTCGACTGGTACCCATAGCTCCAAAGCCATGGGCTCTGTTGGCAGCCTTGCTCCTGTGGGCTCTCCTCACAGCAAACGCATGGGCCGGGACGCGTGATTGCCTCGCGTCCGGCCTTGAGGTCGACACAGCCATGTCAAAGGCGACTTTGCGTGTGACAGCGCGGAGTACGCCCAAATTGAACCTGCAGGAGTGGCAAGCGTCGAAGCGCTCCCGCTCGGACGAACACGTCTACACCTTGGATATCAGCAGGAGCCTGCTTCCCGAAGGAAGAAAGTATCCGCTGATCATCAGGTTGGCGCCCTCCACTGTCGCGATCAACCTCCAGCCCTTGATCAATCCTGATGATTCGCAGTTTGAACGCCTATGTGGCGATATCGATCCAGAAACCTCACAGCTTCCAGCAAGCTCTCCAGTGACGTTGTTCGAAGGCTACGCATTCTTCAGCGATGGGCGGCCAATACCAGTTCCAACGCTGCTGGCGGATCAAGGCGTGCCACAGGCGTTCAGGAGCCAATATCAGGATTGGCTGGAGAAGGCCCAGAAGTTCTATAGGCGTGCCCTGGGACCTGAGCCGCACAGCGTGAGCTCTGTAATCTTCTTGCTTGAGCAGGGCGCCAATACCCAGCAGGGCTGCCGCTTCAGCGGAAGCTCATTGCCCGGACTGCTGCTGATTGGCCTTCGTGCGGGCTGCCTGGACACCTCAAAAGGCTTTCCAAATGACTTGTCTCACTTCATTGCCCATGAAGCATTTCATCAATGGAATCAAGATGTGCAGATGATGGAGTCACTCCCGCAGGAAAGCAGAATTATGCTGCTCGAGGGCGGGGCAGAAATGGCAGCGAGCTTGTTTCTGTCGGAGGTGACCGGGAGTAAGGAGCAAGGGATCACGCGCGACGTAGGCGCAGCTGCGGAGTCATGTATCGACCAGGCAGAGTACAAGAAGCGACCATTGAATGACCTGATCAGTGGGGGCGAGTATCAACTCGCGTACTCCTGCGGGATGGTCTACGCCTTCATCAACCTCATCCGGATAGATTCTGATCCAGCAGTCGCTCTGGGCACGTTCTGGAAAAGTACCCTGCAAGAGAACTCCTCGTCGCGTTTCAATGGAAGTACCGACTTCAATGAGGCATTCGGTGCGCGATCGCCGGTGCAGAACGCCATGATCGAACTTCTAGCCCAGAATGGCTACGCGCTTCGCGAAACGATCAGCGGCTTGAGCAAGGACCAGCAGTTCCGCATTGCCGCGGAACTGATGCGAGAGGTTTCACGCAACGACTGCCAAGGGAACTACGGCCTGTTTACCGGTGGCGGAGTGATTGTGCTTGATCCCGAAGTGAAGACCTGCAGCTCTCTGAGGCCTGGGGGAAAACCCGTGGCAGTAGATGGGTTTGATTTTAGAGAGCATGTGTTGGACGCGCGATCTGCATGGATTTCAGCTTGCCGAAATGGAGGAGCAGTGAGCATCGACTATTCCGACAGCTCCGCGAAACCGTCGATCGTGTCGTGCCAATCCCCCCCAAGATCCCTGTACACGCCGTTTCATCTTTCTCGAATCACGCCTAGGGGGCAACCATGATCGACGTACTCAACAGCGACGTATCTTCCCCGATTCAGAAGCTACATGAGCTGCAGGTCATCATCGGGATCACCGAGCGCTGCGGCAGTGAATTTTCCCGGCAATTTTTCCGCCGGCACAAAAAAGGCACTTGGGCCGCCGCCTAAGTGCCTGTTTTTTATGGTGGGCCCACCAGCAACCGAATTGTAATTACAAGTTATTGATATAAATACACATGTATTTACGTACATGTCTCACTGACTCGCTAACTGACTCGCTTTTGCGACGGCTGTCCCTGAAATCCCGTTGGCCGATTTCATGGGTTCCGGCACGGCCCGCACTGTGGCAGGGTGATCGGGGACACGTAGGCGGAGATCTAGATGGACACCTCTGAACCCGACATTTCCCTGCAGGACGAGATCAAAGCTCTCCGCCAGCAGTTGGCGGTCCTTCGTTTCGATATTTCAGGAAAGGAGTGGCTCACTGTTGACGAGGCGGCGCACTATTGCGGCGTGTCGTCCGGTCAGTTCCGGAAGAACGCTCCCGATCTCGGCCTTGTCCCTAGGAACTTCATGGGCAAGCAGCTCTATGAGAAGAATGAACTCTATCGGGCTATTCACAACGCTAGCGACTGGACCACGCGTGGGCGTGTTGGCTCCAACACTCCATCTATGGCTCCAAGGTCTGCGCGGGTGGAAGAGGCTCTTGCTCGCCTGAGGCGCTTTGACCAACGAAGAGGAAAGGGCTGATGGATCTGGCCGACAAGCTGATGACACTCGCTCAGGCGGCGGAGCTTTGTGCATGCCACCCTCGAACCCTTCGTAGGGCGATCAACGATGGCCAGCTCACCGCGATGCGTCTGGGGCAGGGCGCGAAATCGGATCGAATTCATGCCGCCGATCTAGAGGCATGGTGGCAGCGGTCGCGGTACGTGCCCCCACCCATGCCGGTCCTCCCGAAAGTCTCTTTCACCAAGCCACTCACATCATCTGCTGAGGAGCGGATTGCAGAACTACTGGCAACGAAGCGAACCAAGTCCGCTGACAGGACGGCGACTGTGCGTCGAAAAAGGAAGTAGTCCGTGAGGCGGAAATGTCCAGGGACCGGACTAGCGCGTCTGCAGGCCTTCGCGGCTAGGGCCAGATCGTCCGACGCCAGAGGTTGTTCTGGCGTCCGATCCGGTGGGAAAGCCGCGCTATACCACTCGCGAGCTATATGTCAGTGGGAGCCCAAGAATGACGAGTCGTGGAACACGGCTTCGATGTTGTTCCCATCCGTGTCTAGCACGAAGGCCGCGTAGTAGCCGGAATAGTACTGTGACCTGTATCCAGGCGGGCCGTTATCGCGAGCGCCGGCTGCCATCGCGGCCGCGTAGAAAGCATCCACCGCTGCTTTGCTCTGCGCCCGGAATGCGAGGTGCACAGCGCCAGCGGCTTTCGGTCCTGCGCTGATCCACAGCATGGGTGCGTCCTTCCCATAAGCGACCGTTGTGAGCTTGTCGGTCTCCGAGGTAAAGAGCTTTGCGTAGCCGAGCGCGTTCAGTGCCTCATCGTAGAAATGCACTGCCGCTCGATAGTCGGACATGGTTACGGAGATATGATCGATCACGTTGTCAGCCTAAAGTAACGTTGATGTGGAGTAGTCGCCTAGATCTGGCCGAGTAGCCGAATCGCAGCAATTCATTAGTCGCGCGCATTGGCAGACATGTGCGTCAGTGCGTATGGAGACACCCCCTCCCGCACCGCGTTCTGCGTGGCAAACGAGGTGAGAAGCAGCACAAGACCCACTAGGGCAGGCACGGAATCCTTCAACTTCCCCGCGCCTATATGGGCGATTGCTGCGAGCCCCAGGTGGTAGAGGACTCCCGCATAGGCGAGATCGCTGAGCGGAACGCTAAAGCGCCAGAGAATCACCATCGGTGCCGCCACTTTGATGACCACCATGAGCGGGACAAGGTAAGGCGCCGCGTAACCGAGCCGCGCCTGGGCCTCACGCACAAAGACCGGCTTCACCAAGTACAAGGCCGCCGATGAGAAGTAGAGGGCGCTCAGTAGCGCGGTACTAGTCCAATAGATGATTGAGGTTGACATAGGTCACGTCGGATCGCTGGGGTATGCTCAGCATCCGAGACAACATCAGTCATCGCAAGTAGGATGAATTCGTCATGCCTAGTATTAAAAACAATACCAATGCAGATGAAGTGAACATGCACGAGGAAATGCGCCGCGCCTTCGCCCTTCTCTCTGGCAAATGGAAGCTGGAAATAATGTGGCATCTTAATCAGCGCGTGTATCGGTTTGGCGAGCTTAGAAAGGCGATCCCAGGCGTCACGCAGCACATGCTAACCGCTCAGCTTCGGGAGCTGGAAGACGACGGGTTAGTAACCCGCACAGTCTTCGCGGAGATACCGCCCCGTGTGGAATACGCAATGACGGACAAGGCTCGCGGACTAGGTCCAACGATGGAGGCGTTGATGGCATGGTGGGCTGAGTATGGGAAAAGCATCCCCCCAAGGCCGACGGGGAGAGGCCGCAGGCCAAACGGCCAATCTGCCACCTAGCCGCCTCGATATGACGCACATGATCTATTTCTCCGCCGATCAAGATGACGCGACCTCCCTGAAGATCTATCGCGGCATGACCTCTCAACAGTGGAAAACTCGTCAAGGCATTGCGCGAAAAGGCACGGAACGCGAGGCACAGTTCCATGCGGGAGATACGGAAATCTCTGCGGGATCCACTGACGTCTACGTCACAAGCTGCATTCGGAATGCTCTGACCTTCACGGCGATTGACTCCTCCCGCTACAAGCAGAGCTGGTTGAGTTTCACCAGCGACAGGACCGTTGCTACGTTCTTCGCGCTGAATGAACTAGACGAGTCCGACTCAGACGGCGGAGTGGTTATCGAGACGACCTTGGCAGCGCTTCGTGAACTTGGGATCGCTTACGCTCAGAACGACCTCCGAGTCCTGTGGGAGCAAGAGATCAGTGTCGACCTCTTCGATCATCCATTCTTCCCGGAATCTGCCATTGCCCAAGTGCACCACGTCCCTTACACGGAGCTTTGGCGCGCGGCGGTAGCGCTCCAAAGTCGCTGGGGAGGAACCGGGGCCTACACACGGCACACTTACACCATCTAAGTGGCCGGGGATGCACTCTTCCGCGTGCATGGGCCGTTCGTCCGACACCGAAGATCGTTCTGGCGCCCTCCAATCAGGTGGAAAAGCCACGCGGTGCCACTTGGGAGCCGGGTTGCCGTCCCCTCGACTGCACCCTGCCCGTCCTAAGCCAAGCCTTCATCGGTTCTTTTACCCTAGGGTTGGTCACCGCTGGCGGCCGACGTGGCTCCAGCGCTTCCTTGACTCGCTCCAGCTCCCTCGTTCCGGCCTCGGCCAAGCGGCGGGCCTGCTGCAGCTGCTCAGGTGTCGGCGGCAGGCCTGGCATCGGCGGCGGCGGCGTCGGCGTGCTGTCCAACAGCCTGGCTACCGCTTCCCGCAGCTTCAGCTCGGGGTAGAGCCTGGCCGCGCACCACCGCTCGGCGTAGCGCTTGCCTTGCGCGCTGCTGGCCGCCCTTACGTCCTTGGTATCCCACATCTTCCGGGCATCCAGGTGCACACGCACCCCGCGCTCCTTAGCCGGCGAGACCTGGGCGATCTGCCGGCCGCTCCACCACAGCACCCAGATATCCCTCAGCTGGACCCAGCCAGAGGGTGGTGGTGCTGAGCGGAAGCCTTGGCAGCCGTGCCACGGAAGCATGGCCGGAAGGATACGGCCGACGGTCTCAGATCCTGCGAACACGGCGAGCATTTGACTGAACTGGTACAGGACACACTTCAACTTGGGCGCCAAATCGATGCAATACGAACTTCCTTCGATTGACTGAATTCTGACGAAAGAGCACGATCCCTCATCTCCTCGCCAGCACAGAGTTGTGCTACCCAAAGAGACGACAATGCCGGCAATCACCCATGAATCAGCGCGTTCACTTTTTATAGAAATGTTCTTTGGTGATACGCCACTTTCCAGCGGTACCGGGTTCGTCGTGGCGACTCAGAAGGGTCCATATTTGTTGACGAATCGGCACAACGTCACCGGCCGGCATCAGGAGACAGGGGAACCATTGAGTCGCACCGGCGGCATACCAGACGCTATCGTTATCTCGCACAACGAACGCGGACACCTAGGAAGATTCGTCAAGAGAAAGCAACCGCTACTACGCGACGAGGCTCCACTCTGGGTTGAACATCCGGTGCTGAAGGCTAGAGCCGACTTTGTAGCCCTGCCGCTCACTGAATTGCAGGACACTGATCTCCACCCCTACTCAGTGCCAGAACGGCCGTCCAAAGTTCTACTTGGACCTTCAGATATCCTGAGTGTCATAGGATTTCCGTTCGGCCTAAAGGCGAGCGGCGGGCTTGGGGTATGGTCAACAGGCTTTGTGGCTTCGGAGCCTGAGATCGACTACAACGATCTACCCGTTCTCCTAATTGATTGCAGAAGTCGGCAAGGCCAATCTGGTTCGCCAGTCGTTCTTTATAGGAACGGCGGACCACTCGCATTGAAGGACGGCTCAACGGCAATTCAAGCTGGACCATTCTCTGAGTTGATAGGCATTTACAGCGGCCGAATCCACAAGGATTCAGATCTGGGAATGGTCTGGAAAGCGAAGGCAATCCGTGAGCTAATCAGCTTCATCGATAATCCGGCGAATTGGATAACAGCAGACCAAGCACAATTCACGTTTTCGAGCATCACAACAGGCGGGACATTGAACTGGTAGTTTGACTCACTGCCTTGGAGGCTTGGAGCATGTGCGGCCGATTCGTCCAGCTCCCCGGACGTGATGCTCAGATCACGCCGAGGTCCTTCACGACGGCTTGGCTCTTCTGTAGGAACGCCACCAGCAGCCGCCCGCCAGCCACTTGCCGCCCCATCCGCTCGTTGAGGTAGCCGGCCTGCAACCGCGCATGGGCCATCAGATCCACCTGCACCAGGCTCGGAGTCGCGAAGCGCTCGCGCTGCTCACAGATCGAATCGGGAAGCCCAATCGAGAGCCTCAGTATCTCAGCCGGAAGACGACACGGTTCCGGAACAGGTGCTGGAGACCCACCGAACCTAGCCAGAAAAGCACCAAGCCTCCAACTAGCCCGATCCACCAAGTCAGGACTGCACCCGGCCAGAGGCCGAAGGCGATAGAGCAGACCGGAACCACTGTAGCTGCCCAACCAGGGATGCCGTACTCAATGCGAGCCTTACACCCTCGGCAGACTATCGCACCGCGTGGGACTCGCCCCATGCACATCGGGCAGGCCATCTGATCGTCCATGTTCTCCGCTCCATTGTTTTAGACGTCTGGAGCGATATCGGCCTACAGGACGGAAACTTGTGCCCCCCCCCCGATCACAGCCACCTACTACTGGCCTTGGCTAGCGAAGGTATGGCAGGGCTAAAGTGCGAACGCATCCGAAGTCCATGCGAACGCATCCCCCAAGCATGACGAACGCATTGGAAGTCAGTCGAGCAGTTGCTCGAGGCGGCTGCCACACATAGAGCGCGTTCGCCCTAACGTCACGGGTGACGTCACCGTGACGTAACGGTCTAGGAGGGTTCGAGAACCGTTCTTAAGCGGTTCCGTATGCGCAATCGCCCTTAGGTCTTACGACGCCGGCGAGCCCGCAGGCCGGCTCGGTTAGTGTCTCGCCATTTGAGGATTTCACCGGCAACCCATGTAGCCGGTCGCATCGACACCCTGATAGGGAAGTCTGGACGGCACGCGACCGATTCCAGAACAGTTCTAGGCGTCAGCCCGAGGAGTTCCCCCACGGCGCTCGCATTTATCGCCCTGAGTTCAAATGGCACTAGGCTGTCGTTCTCGTTCATGACCGCGCCCTTGGATGAGGTGGCGCCTCTCAGCCTAGCTCAGGATTTTGCCCCTGTCGCACGCCCAAAAAGTAGGACTCGAACACCCTTGTGCTGCATCGATCTTGGAGCCCCTGGCGTGAAGGCAAGCCCAGATTCTTCTACGCCCGGCGCACGATGCGCAATGCTGTGAAGGACGGGATGCTGAGCCAAGAGGAGCGGTTCGGCCTACACAGCCTGAAGCATCGAGGAGTCACCGACACCAAGGGCGACAAGAAGGAAGCCAGTGGCCACAAGACGGAAGCGATGGATGTACCTCTATGACCATTCACTCCCGATAGTTGATGAGTCGGGCAGCGAAGAGAAGCAGCAAGTGCCGAGGCCTAACCCACGCGATCCGCAAGCAGTTCAACCGTAAGCGGCATCATCAAGCGAGGAGTCGAGCAAGTCCTTTACCTGCAATACGATAGTCTGAATCTTACTTCCCCTCTGGACCTGCTGAATCACGTCATTCCGACTGATGCTGGCACCAAGCAGGTAGTCGGCAGCTTCGCGTGTCTCACGCATAGCACGAAGCGCCAGCACTAGCTGGTTGCGGCTGTGCGCCATAGACGAAAGCTTCGGATGGATACCGGAAGTGTGCCATTCCTGAATCCGCCGCAGCATTTCCCTATGTCCAATCGTCGTTGCCCCTCGCTCACCTCGATCAGAGACGGGAAGCTGCTCCACAAATGGAAGAAGGGCGTGATACGCCCCATAGTATGCGCGGCTGGCAGCTGACCTCAAAGTGGTCTCATCAGCTTCCGGTCCACAATTTGCTTTCGCATATTGCTGCAAATCCATTGCATTAATTGGCATGCGACTCCCTCAGCTGCATACCAATCGCAGCAAAGCCGACGTCTTCAAAGTCCATCAACTCTGGGCTCCGATCCGCCATGAAACCGTAAAGATCCCATTCCGATTCGGCGGCTTGCTCCGGTGTCTGGTCGACGTAAAGATTTACGAGCAAGCCAAAGTTGCCGTCGTCACGGGGAGTCGCGATTGTGCGCACAGCCTTTAGATCTGTATTTCGAGACCTAAAGAACTGGATTGCGTCACCAACTCGGTCAGCAACCCAGGCGTCATCCACCCCTACCCGCGCCAGGGTTTCGGCGTTGGTTTCCATTGCGTCGAGCACAGCAGAGCGCGGCAATCGATCATCGCCACCTTCCTTCGAAGAGGCGAAGTTGAGGTCGCCCACGTTCCCGGCGTCGATCTCATAGCCGGCCTCCAGCAACTGCTTGCGAATCATGGTCGATTCAGCCGCCCATCCAGAGTAGCCCAAGACTTTTGCCACCACCTCACGTGCTTGCAGAGGGAGCTCAGACAGAACTACGAACTCTCGATACACCTCGCCCAGCCGCGACGAGTAGCCAGCAGAAGCCAGAAGCATCATGTAACGGAAGAGACGCTCCACTGAATTGCCCGTCGCTCTGAAAACTCCGCGATAGAGGCGATCAGCTTCTTCGACATCGCCTTCAATGCACGCAAGCATCGCTCTTAGCTCCACGGATCCAAGCGAATCAGCGTTTGCCAGTTTTTTGGCTTCTGCGTGCAACTGTCGCAGCTCGAACTCACTCGGCGCAACGCTAATAGCACTTACGATCCGCTGCCTAAGCGTCTCGAACTTTGTGGCCGGCGCAGCCTGAGTCACACCGCTACTCCCTTCCTGTTTTGAGGAGCCATTCACTGCCAGCCCTAGCCTGGGCTCGGCTCAGCGAGCCGCCTATTATAGCCAAGATGTGCTCAGCACCGTGAAGCATCTCCAAAGACGCTTTCCGCGAACTCTTGCATGTGCTTCGCGGAGCCGCAAGTGCCCAAGTGGCCTAAACGACCCGAAGAAATCTCACAAAAGGTGAGACGAAGCGGCATGAGGTGACCTAGGAGCAGCGGTGATTTCCGGAGCCATTTCCGGATCAGTTATCCTAATGACCGTAAGCCATTGATTCGCATGGCGCGCCCGACAGGAATCGAACCTGTAACCGCCGGCTCAGAAGGCCGGTGCTCAATCCAGCCATCGGACGGCTGGCGAGCCCATACCTAGGACGGACCCTCCAAGCCCGCTTAGTCGCGCTGCGGCTGCTGGTAGGCTACCCCTAAATGCCAAGGACCTGGCCCATGCGTAGACTGCGGCTCACCGCCCTACCCTTCCTCGTCGTGCTTGGGGGCTGCTCCAGGCAGTCGGACACATGGACCGCCTTCGTCTATCCGCCCGGGAAGTCCTTGGCCGCTGAAGACGCCTCCAAGGCGATCTACGGCCACTACGAGTCCTTCGAGCAGTGCCAAGTCGCCTCTATTGGCGCTCTGCGGCAATTGGCCTTCCAGCATCAATCCGACGACTTCGGGAGCTACGAATGTGGCGTCGGATGTCGGTACGAAAAGGAGTGGGACATGTACGTCTGCAAGGAGACCCGGAAGTAGGTCTAGTGCAGCGAGTGCTGGTCTATAACTGAGTGAAACACATCTACCTCAGCCACCCACCGGCCATTGCTGAAACAGCTAATCAGGCCACATTCGCAGTGTCCGCCCGTCCAGGCAGGGTAGCGCCCGTCGTGCAGGTCGTAGGCCTTCCAAGGCTCGCCGATAGCGCCCCTGGCCACCTCTGCCCTGCCCTCGAAGTCCTCCGGCAGGTACTGCTGCTCAGCGGCAAACACCACGTAGGTCACGCCATCTCAAGCCTCTTGGGATCAATCTGCTTCTACGGTAGAGATTGGCATTTGATCACCAACCACGGCCGTCCTCGACCTCGGAGTCTGCCGTCATAGCAACCAGTCGCACGGTGATGGTCTGGACATGCACCGAATCAGGGGCTCAACCGACTGGGCCGGCTTGCCGTAGCCCCGATCCAGCAGCGCCTCGCTGGCCGACTTAGCCAGAGCAGGGTTGTCGCCTCGCATGATAGCCCCGAGCTTCTCAATAGCCTCCTGGCTTTACTCTCGCGCCAACTGACACACCTCAAAATCCACCTTGGGCCGGCCGCTCGGATTGCCCGATTGTCCTGACTTGAATGCCATAGCTGTCACCTATTTCAGGTGTTACCAATGTGAGCCCGTGCCTTCGGAAAGCCTTGTCCGCAACATCCAAGCCAACCTCCTCGACATGTCGCCGGAGGAAGCTGGCGGCCACCTCGGTAATGTCCAAACCCCCAGGTAGACACGTTGCCCCGCGTTGGCTCGGAGCGTCACTGCAGCGATGCCCTTCACGGCTGCGGGAGATAGAGACAACGACATAGCCATTCCCTACGTTCAGCCACAAGCGGGCGCAGCTTAGGCAGCGCTTCGTACAGAATCGGGTTGTTCGTCATCTTTGCGAATGCCGGCTTGACCTACTCGTCAGTCTGCCGAGGGCTCGCAACCGATTACCGCGTCATATGCGGATATTTGTGGATCCGGCGATCCACTACTCAAAGTGGTGATGTAGCTAGCAGTCGATCAATGGCTAGTGGCCATGAAGCATCAAGAGAAGCGCTGAATTTTTTCGGCTATTCTTTCGCCGGCACAAAAAAGGCACATGGGCCGACGCCTAAGCGCCTGATTCGATGGTGGGCCCACCAGGATTCGAACCTGGAACCAAGGGATTATGAGTCCCCTGCTCTAACCGTTGAGCTATAGGCCCTGCGCAGCCTCACAGTGTAGTGGAGCATGGCCGGAGTCGGCTACTCAGTCGGCAGTAGCGAGTGCCTCAGCAACATGCTGCAACCGCTTCTCGGCTATCCCAGCGAACCGCTCCATCTCCTGCAGATGCGCTTGGAACAGCGCCACTGCCCTCATGGCCCCCTCCAGTCCCTTCTGATTGCCGCTACCGAAGCCTTCGATCAATCTCGCACCAGACTGCGTCAGCAGCGCGAACGTCGCGCGTCTGGCAAACCCCAGCCGATCCTCCCGCTCGTCCTGCAGCACTTCAATCCAATCCAGCAGGGGCGGGAAGTCACACGTATCTGCACTAGCCCGGTCGCCAGCGCTCTTGCCGGCTATCGCCTTCAGTCTCATCTTGGATCTCCTACGATTCGTCGAACCTTCTACGCCTCCTGTTGAGAGAGGCGGCCGGGTGCTTCAACACGGTCGTAGGGCCGCCCGCAGCTTTTCCCTTTGCGGGGTCTTGCATGGCTGCGCGCCACCCGGCCAGAAACCTTTGGGCTCGCCGGGGTGGCGAGTGATGCGATTTGACCTTGGATTGTCCGCTGTTACGGCAGACAGCCCTCCCACGACGGTGTGTTGAGCACCTGCAGGGGACTGTGTGGAAAAGAAGGTAGTGCCTTCAATTGTTGATTGCGACAGGGCTTGCGGCAGGCATGCCAGCTCAAACAGCTCGACGTACTGGGGCAACTGAGGAATGAGCTGGTCAACTCCTGCCCGCCGCACGGAATCGCGCTTTATTGCTCAACAATGCTCAAGCCGGTTGCGTCAAAAGGCGCAAATATTGGTGGTAGGAGACGACAAAGAGTTGGCCAAAGCGTCACCGCCAACGGGAGCCGAGCACGGGCTCGGCCCTGCAGCAGCCCTCCAAAGAAAAACCCCGCCAAGGCGGGGTTTTTCTCGACAGAAGCCGTTGCCGAGCATGGCTCGGCACTACCTGGAGATCAATCGATATCCAGGAAGCTGCGCAGCTGCTCCGAACGGCTCGGGTGACGCAGCTTGCGCAGGGCCTTCGCTTCAATCTGGCGGATGCGCTCGCGGGTCACGTCGAACTGCTTGCCGACTTCCTCGAGGGTGTGGTCGGTGTTCATGTCGATGCCGAAGCGCATGCGCAGCACCTTGGCTTCCCTCGGGGTGAGGCCGGCCAGCACGTCACGCACGGTTTCAGACAGGTTGATGTTGGTGGTGTTCTCGATCGGGGACTCCACGTTGGTGTCCTCGATGAAGTCGCCCAGATGGGAATCCTCGTCGTCGCCGATCGGGGTTTCCATCGAGATCGGCTCCTTGGCGATCTTCATCACCTTGCGGATCTTGTCTTCCGGCATGTCCATTTCCTTGGCCAGCTCCTCCGGCGTAGCCTCGCGGCCGTACTGCTGGAGCATCTGGCGGGAAATGCGGTTCAACTTGTTGATCGTTTCGATCATGTGCACCGGAATACGGATGGTGCGCGCCTGGTCGGCGATCGAACGGGTGATGGCCTGGCGGATCCACCAGGTCGCATACGTGGAGAACTTGTAGCCGCGGCGGTACTCGAACTTGTCCACGGCCTTCATCAGGCCGATGTTGCCTTCCTGGATCAGGTCGAGGAACTGCAGGCCGCGGTTGGTGTACTTCTTGGCAATGGAGATCACCAGGCGCAGGTTGGCCTCGACCATTTCCTTCTTGGCCTTGCGCGCCTTGGCTTCGCCGTAGGCCATGGCACGGCTGAGTTCCTTCAGCTCGTCCAGGTCCAGCAGGGTGACCTTCTCGATGTCGATGGTGGCCTGCTGCTCGGACACGATCTGGTCCTTCACTTCACGCAGCGCCGAAGACCACTTCTGCTTGCGCTTCAGTGCGTCTTCCACCCACTCCAGGTTGGTCTGGTTGCCTTCCCAGGAACGGATGAAGTCCTTGCGCGGCATGCGGGCAGTGACGGTGGCCAGGTTCAGCACGCGGCGCTCGTGGGCCTTGATGCTGCCCATGGTGTCGCGCAACTGCTTGGTCAGCACGTCGGTCAGCGGCAGCGGCAGCTTCAGGGTGACGAACACCGCCGACATCTCCTCGCGGAGCTTCAGCAGGTTCTTCTTGTCGCCCTTGGCGGCAGCCTTCTTGAAGGCGTTGAGGGCATCGCCCAGCGCCTGCATGCGCGCAGCCACTTCCTCCGGATCCGGACCGGTCGGTGCGGCTTCTTCATCGCCGCCGTCGACGTCGTCTTCTTCCTCGTCGGCGTCGGCATCGGCGTCGTCCGCGTCATCGGCCACCACAGCGGCCGGGGCCGGCACGTCGTCGGTCAGGTCGTTGAAGCCGACGATCACTTCGGCAAGGCGCTTGCGGCCTTCCTTGTGCGCTTCGTAATCGGTCAGCAGCGATTCGACCGACACCGGGAACTGGCCGAGTGCGGCCTGGACCTGGGACAGGCCTTCTTCGATGCGCTTGGCAATGGCGATTTCGCCTTCGCGGGTCAGCAGCTCGACGGTACCCATTTCGCGCATGTACATGCGCACCGGGTCGGTGGTACGGCCACCTTCGGTGTCGAGCGCGCTCAGCGCGGCGGCAGCTTCTTCGGCTGCGGTGTCGTCGACCTCACGGTTGCCCGTGTTGCCGTCGTTGAGAAGCAGGGTTTCCACATCCGGAGCAACTTCATGGACATCAATGCCCATGCCGTTGATCATGCCGATGATGTCTTCGATCTGTTCCGGGTCGACCATGTCGTCGGGCAGATGGTCATTGACTTCGGCATAGGTCAGGTAGCCCTGTTCCAGGCCCTTGCTGATCAGTTGCTTGATTTCGGATTGGGCAGGACGTTCGTTGGCCATGTAGTGCTCGCGCCACCGGCTAGGGGGAAATAGGGAACGTAGCATTATACCAGCCCGGGGCCCGGCCTGCCGGGCGGTGGTCCCGGCGGCCTAGGGCCTGAGGAGGAAGGTCACGGGACCGTCGTTGACCAGGCTGACGACCATATGGGCACCGAAGCGGCCCGTTTCCACCCCCGGCGCGTGATTTTCACGACAGATGTCGACAAATCGATTGAACCCGCGTTCAGCCTCCTGCGGCGGTGCCGCGCTGGTGAAGCTTGGCCGCATGCCGGAACGGGTGTCCGCGGCCAGGGTGAACTGGCTGACCAGCAGCAGGCAGCCGCCGGTATCACGCAGCGAGCGGTTCATTTTTCCGGCCTCATCTGCAAACACACGGTAGCCGAGCAGGCGTTCGGCCATCCGCTGCAACTGGGCCTCGGTATCGCCCGGCTCCATGCCGACCAGGGCCAGCAGGCCGGGGCCGATCTGCCCCACCGCCTCACCTTCCACATGCACGGCAGCCTGGCTGACACGTTGAATCAGGACGAGCATCGGCGGGCTTCCAGGCAAGGGGCCGGCCACGATAGCAGCGCCCTTGGCTAAACTGGGGCCGATGAATCCACACCGCAAAGCCCGGCTGGTCTACCGCGCCACCACCCTGTTCGCCCGCCTGCCCTGGCCATTGCTGCGCGGGTTCGCGCGCGCCCTGGCCTGGACGTGGGTGCGCCTCGATGCCCGCGAGAGCCGCGTCACCCGCCGCAACCTGGAGCTGGCCTACCCCGAGCTGGACGCGCCGGCACGCGACCGCCTGCAGCGCGAACTGCTGCGCTCCACCGCCCTGCAGGCCATCGAGACCCTGCGCCTGTGGAGCCGGAAGCCCGCCGACAACCTGCGCCTGCACCTGAAGGAGCGCCACGGCCAGGCCCTGTACGACGCGGCCCTTGCCAGCGGCAGGGGCGTGATCGTGGCGGCCCCGCACTACGGCAACTGGGAGCTGCTGAACCAGTGGCTGGCCTCGCGCGGCCAGATCGCCATCGTCTACAAGCCGCCGGAGGACGAGGCCAGCGATGCCTTCCTGCAGATCGTGCGCGGCGGCGACAACGTGCAGCAGGTGCGCGCCGAAGGCCCGGCCGTGCGCCAGCTGTTCAAGGTGCTCAAGGACGGCGGTGCCACCGGCATCCTGCCCGACCAGCAGCCCAAGGCCGGCGACGGGGTGTTCGTGCCGTTCTTCGGCGTGCAGGCACTGACCATGACCCTGGTCAACCGCCTGGCCGAGCGCACCGGCGCGACCGTGCTGTATGGCTGGTGCGAGCGCATCGGCCCGGACATGGAATTTGCCCTGCACATCGAGCCGACCGACCCGGCCGTGGCCGATCCGGACCCGCACGTGGCGGCCACCGCGCTCAACGCGGGCATCGAACGCATCGCCCGCCGCGACCCGGCGCAGTACCAGTGGACCTACAAGCGCTATACGCTGCGGCCACCGGGCAGCGGCGAGGAAGACCCGTACGCAACCGACGAACATCCGCACTGAGAGCCGCTGCACCGGCCTGCGACACACCGCCGCAGCACGTTGAATACGACGCTGGCGCCCCCATAGAGACACCGATGTCCGCCTCCCCCGGTCCTGCCATGTCTGCTTCCCCCCTGTTCGGTGATCCGGCAGCGATCCGCTGCGAGCGCGCGGTCGCCGAACTGCGCGCCGGTCGCCCGGTCCTGCTCCACGATGGCCAGGGCCAGCGCCTGGCGGTGATCGCGCTGGACAGCGCCACTGCCAGCAGCTTCGCCGCCTTCGCCAGTGCCGCGCGCGAGCGCCATTACCTGTACCTGACCGCCACCCGCGCCCGCGTGCTCGGCGTGGAGGCCCCCGAAGGCGCGCGCCTGCCGCTGGCCGGCGTTGCCTTCGATGCCCTGCCCTCGCTGGGCTACCTGCGCGAACCCGGACCGATGCCCGCGGCCTGGAGCGCAGGCGATGCGTTCGATGCCGGCGCTGTCGAACTGGCCCGGCTGGGCCTGCTGTTGCCGGCGATGGTGGCCGTGCGCCTGGATGCAGACGACGCCACGTTCGATGGCGCGGCCGAGGTTGGCCTGTGCGATCTGGCCGAAGGCGCCGCGCACGCCGCACATGATTACGAACTGGTGGCGCGTTCTCCGGTGCCGCTGCGCGACGTCGGCATGACCACCTTCGCGGTGTTCCGCGGTGGCGTCGCCCAGCGCGACCAGGTAGCGATCATCGTCGGCGAACCGGACCTGTCCGCAGTGGTGCCGGTGCGCGTGCATTCGTCCTGCCTCACCGGCGACCTGTTCGGTTCGCTCAAGTGCGATTGCGGCGACCAGCTGCGGCGCGGCCTGCGCAAACTGAAGGAACTGGGCGGCGGCGTGCTGCTGTACCTGGACCAGGAAGGCCGCGGTACCGGCATCGCCGCGAAGATGCGCGCCTACGGCTACCAGCACGACGGCCTGGATACCATCGACGCCGATGCGCAGCTGGGCTTCGGCGCCGACGAGCGCCGCTATGGCAGCGCGGTGGCGATGCTGCGCGGGCTGGGTGTATCCCGTGTTGCCCTGCTCAGCAACAACCCGACCAAGGCACAGCGCCTGCGCAATGCCGGCATCGAAGTGCTGGACTGCATTCCGGTCACCGGCGAGATCACCGCCGAGAACGAGCACTACCTGCGCACCAAGGCCGACCGTGCCGGCCATCTGCTGGATGTCGATGCGCTGATCCAGGCCGCCCAGTAACGCGGGCGACCTGCTAACGTCTGCGCGGTGCGGCCATCACCGCGCCTGCCCGCCCTGCTGCCCGACGGACGCCCGCGTGACCGAACTGCCCTTGCCTGTTGCTGCTGCCGAAATGCCCCTCGACCACTGGCAACCCCTGCCGCGGCGCGCTGCCCGGTTGGCGGCGCTGGAGGGCGCCTTCGGCGGACTGTTCATCCCCGGCGCACCGCTGGCGGCCCTCTGGTGGTTCTTCGATCTTCCCGGTGGCCTGTGGGCAGCGATGCTGGGCCTGCTGGTCGGCCTCGCCTTCGGCGCCTGGATCGGCCATCGGCGCCTGACCCGCACCCGCTGGCGGCTGGACCCACAGGGCCTAGGCCTGCGCCGCGACCTGATGTGGCAGCTGGAGACCCGCATCCCCATTTCGCGCGTGCAGCACCTGGACCTGCGTCGCGGGCCCCTGGAGCGGCGTGCAGGCCTGGCCACGCTGATCGTGCATACCGCTGGCACCCGCCTGAGTGCGGTCACCGTCAGCGGCCTGGACGAAGCCGATGCCGAGCGCCTGCGTGACACCCTGGCCCATCAGCTCGACCAGGACGCCGACGCCCTGTGAGCCTGCCCCCGCCCCTGCCGCCCTCGCTGCCCAGCGGTGGCGACGAGCATCGCCTGCATCCGTGGTCGTGGCTGTTCGTGCTGCTGATGCAGCTGCGCCACTATTTCCTGCCGCTGGTCGCGTTGCTGGTGTTCGGCCAACGCGGCGACCGCGATCCGATGTGGGCACAGTTGATCCCGTTGACCGCCATCGCCGCGCTGGTGCTGGTGTCGGTGCTGCAGTACCTCAGCTACCGCTATCGCATCGGCAACGATGCGATCACCGTGCGCAGCGGCCTACTGGCGCGCAACCGGCGCGAGATTCCCTTCGCCCGCATCCACAACGTGGAAGTGCGGCAGAACCCGTTGCACCGGTTGTTCGGGGTTGCCGAACTGCGCCTGGAATCGGCCGGCGGGGTGCGCCCGGAAGCGGAGATGCGCGTGCTGCGGCTGGACCAGGCGCTGGCCCTGGAACAACTGGTGCGCCAGCGTGGACAGGCGCCCCAGCCGACGCCGGGCGACGCGCCGGCTGCCGATGTCGTGCCATCCGACGACGAGCAGGTACTGCTGCGCCTGTCGAGCTGGGACGTGCTGCGCATGGGCCTGCTGTCCAACCGTGGCTGGGCGCTGGCGATCGCCACCTTCGGCGTCCTGTTCCAGACCGTACCGCGCCCGGTGATGGACGATGCCATCCAGCGTGGCGGGCGCGAGGCCTTCGGCTACGCCAGCCACCTGCATGCCGGGGTGACCGGCGGGCTGGTGCTGTTGGCGGCCGCGTTGCTGCTGGGCTGGCTGCTGCTGCGGGTGTTGTCGGTGGTGTTGACGCTGCTGCGCTACCACGGCTTCACCCTCAGCGAGCGCGAACGGCGCCTGACCGTCTCCACCGGCCTGCTCAGCCGCACCCGCAGCAGCGTCGCGCGCCGCCGCATCCAGGCATGGACGCTGGGCGAGAGCACCCTGCAACGCTGGTTCGGGTTGCGCCAGCTGCGCATCGACAGCGCCGCCGGTGGCCCCGCGCGCGACGACGACCGCGCGCTGCGCGAACTGGCACCGCTGGCTGGCGCAAGCGCCTGCGATGGGCTGGTGCGCCACCTGCTGCCGCAGCTGCAATGGCCACCACAGCAGTGGCAGCCGATACCGCAACGCGGTTGGTGGCGATTGTCGCTGTCCACCTTGCTGGTGGTGCCGTTGCTGACCGCCGCGCTGTACTGGCGCTGGGGCCTGCCGGCCCTGGCACTGCTGGCCTGGCTGCCGGTCAGCCTGTTGATCGCGCACCGGCAGATGGCGCGGATGGGCTGGCACCTGGATGGCCAGTTCGTGGCGGTGCGCGGCGGCTGGTGGAAGCGCTGGTGGCGCTGGGCCGAGCTGGACAAGGTGCAGGGCCTGCGCCTGCAGCGCTCGCCGCTGGACAAGCTGCTGGGTACGGCCAGCCTGCAGCTGGACACCGCCGGTGCGCATGGCGATGTGGCACTGGCACTGCGCTACCTGCCGCAGGCGCGTGCACATGCCTTGATGGAAGAACTGGCCACGGCGCTGGCACGGCGCAAGCTGCGCTGGTAGCGCGGCCGATCGTTGAACCGCCATCCACGCATGGCGTGGATCTACTGCACCACCCACGCATGGCGTGGATCTACTGCATCACCCACGCATGGCGTGGATCTACTGCACCACCCACGCATGGCGTGGATCTACTGCACCACCCACGCATGGCGTGGATCTACTGCACCACCCACGCATGGCGTGGATCAACTGCACCACCCACGCATGGCGTGGATCTACTGCACCACCCACGCATGGCGTGGA
>NZ_JBYTEK010000019.1:0-84696 GCF_058783335.1 Stenotrophomonas sp. FW305-C-20-S1
CCCCCCCCCCCCCCCCCCCCCCCCCCCCCCCCCCCCCCCCCCCCCCCCCCCCCCCCCCCCCCCCCCCCCACTACCCCTTCAGAGATACACAACGACATCTAATTGCGAGCAATTCTCATCAATGATGTAATGGCCAGTATTCATCCGTCCCGAATCGTGCCGTGAGCCGTCCCGCATCTTCCACCGTGCAGCAGCAGAGCCGCGGCTTCTGGCTGCGTACCCTGCACCAGTGGCACTGGATCAGCTCTGCGGTCTGCCTGATCGGCATGCTGCTGTTCGCGGTGACCGGTCTGACGCTGAACCATGCCGCGAAGATCGAGGCCAAGCCACAGGTGCAGAACCAGCACCTGGAACTGCCGGCCGAACTGCTCGGCGGCCTGGGCTCCCGCGAGGACGGCAATGCACCGCTGCCACGCCCGGCCCGGCAATGGCTCGACGATCAGCTGGGCATCTCCATCGGCGGTCGACCCGCCGAATGGTCGGCCGAGGAAATCTATCTGTCACTGCCACGCCCCGGCGGCGACGCCTGGTTGAGCATCGACCGCGAAACCGGCGCGGTGGAGTACGAATCCACCTCGCGCGGCGCGGTGTCCTATCTCAACGACCTGCACAAGGGCCGCAATGCCGGCCCCGCATGGGGCTGGTTCCTGGACGTGTTCGCCGTGGCCTGCCTGGTGTTCTGCATCACCGGCCTGTTCCTGCTGCACCTGCATGCGCGGCAGCGACGCATGACCTGGCCACTGGTCGGCCTGGGCCTGATGATCCCGCTGCTGATCGCCCTGCTGCTGATCCACTGACTTCCACCGTGACTTCCATCCGTTCTTCCGGAGCCGCCCCATGCGCGTCACCCTGACCATCGCCCTCAGCGGCCTGCTGGCCACCTCGCCGGCTTACGCCACCACCCTCGACATCAACGTCGAAGTGCCCAAGCTCAACGTGGCCGAGTACCACCGCCCGTACGTGGCGGTGTGGCTGGAAGGCGCCGACCAGAAGGTCGCCGCCAACCTGTCGGTCTGGTACCAGCAGACCAGCAACAGCGAAGGCCATGGCACCAAGTGGCTGCCCGACCTGCGCCAGTGGTGGCGCAAGAGCGGCCGCACCCTGCAGGTGCCGGTGGACGGCGTGACCGGCCCGACCCGCCCGGCCGGCAAGCACGCGCTGTCGTTCAACGACAAGCAGCCCGCACTGAAGCAGCTGGCCGCGGGCAACTACACCCTGGTGGTGGAAGCGGTGCGCGAAGTCGGCGGCCGTGAACTGCTGAAGATTCCCTTCACCTGGCCGGCCACCGCCGCACAGAACGGCCGCGCGCAGGGCGCCACCGAACTGGGCCAGGTCACCCTCGCCGTCAAACCGTAATTGCCTGAGCCGGGGTCAGAGCCCTTTCCGCTGGAAAGGGATCCGACCCCATCGCAGCACCCCAGGGGTCGGATCCCTTCCGCAGGAAGGGCTCTGACCCCATCAATCACCCTGGAGTCTTCCGCATGAAGCGCACGCTCGTCCTCGCCGCCGCTCTGGCCGCTGCCCTTCCCTTCTCTGCCCTGGCCCACAAGGCCTGGCTGCTGCCCTCGCAGACCGTGATCGCCGGCAACGCGCCGTGGATCACCGTCGATGGTGCGGTCTCCAACGACCTGTTCTACTTCAATCACGTGCCGCTGCGCCTGGAATCGGTGGTGATCACCGCCCCGGACGGCAGCACCGTGCAGGCGCAGAACGCGGCCACCGGCAAGTACCGCAGCGTGTTCGACGTCGAGCTGAAGCAGCAGGGCACCTACCGCATCGCCTCGGTCAACGACGGCCTGTCGGCCACCTATGAACTGAACGGCGAGCGCAAGCGCTGGCGCGGTACCGCCGCCACCTTCGGCGAACTGCCCAAGGATGCGAAGAAGCTGGAAGTGAGCCAGTCGGTCGGCCGCGTGGAGACCTTCGTCACCAACGGGGCGCCGAACGACACCGCGCTGAAGCCGACCAACCGCGGCATCGAACTGGTGGCCGTCGGTCACCCGAACGACCTGTTCGCCGGCGAGGAAGCCACCTTCCGCGTACTGGTCGACGGCAAGCCGACCGCAGGCCTGGAGTTCGAGATCGTGCGCGGCGGCACCCGCTACCGCAACGCGCAGGACGAGCAGAAGCTGACCAGCGACGCCAAGGGCGAGATCAAGGTGACCTGGCCGGAAGCCGGCATGTACTGGCTGGAAACCGGCACCGAGGACAAGAAGACCTCGGTCAAGCAGGCCGCCAAGCGCCGCCTCAGCTACGTCGCCACGCTGGAAGTGCTGCCGCAGTAAAGACAGCGCTGCGATACCCGGCGCGCCCTGGTATCGCAGGCTGCCACGCATGCCCATGACCTCTACCGCACTCGACATCGCCCGGCTGGGCGGCACCACCATGGGCACCACCTGGAGCGTGTCACTGGTCGTACCGCACCAGCGCGACCTGCATCCACTGCATGCTGGCATCCAGGCACGTCTGGATGAAGTGGTCGCGCAGATGAGCACCTGGGAAGCGGGTTCCGACCTGAGCCGCTACAACCGTGCCGACGCAGGTCAGTACCTGGTGCTTCCCATCGAGACACGCCATGTGTTGGCCTGCGCGCAGGCCATCGCTGCAGCCAGCGGCGGTGCGTTCGACCCCACCGTCGGCCCGCTGGTGGCGCTGTGGGGCTTCGGCGCCCATGCCGGCGCACGGCGCGCACCCGATGCCGCCACGTTGCAGGCAACGCGTGCACGCTGCGGCTGGCAGCGCCTGCACTGGCAGGAGGATGCGCTGCTGCAGCCCGGTGGCCTGGAGCTGGATCTTTCGGCGATCGCCAAGGGCTTCGGCGTCGACCACGTCGCCGCCTGGCTGCGCGGCCAGGGTGTCGATGCCGCACTGATTGAAGTCGGTGGGGAACTGGCCGGTTACGGCCGCAAGCCCGACGGCCAGCCGTGGCGCGTGCTGGTGGAGTCGGCGCCGGAAGAAGATGCCCACACCGATACGCCACCGCGTGTCCTGGCGCTGGACGGCAAGGCGGTGGCCACCTCCGGCGATCGCTGGCACCACTATCACGACGATGACGTGGCCTACAGCCACAGCCTCGACCCGAGCAGCGGCACGCCGGTACGGCAGGTCGCAGCCGCCGTCACTGTGGTCGCCAGCGACGCGATGCACGCTGACGCGTGGGCCACCGCGCTGACCGTGCTCGGCCGCGACGCAGGCATCGCGCTGGCAGAGCGCGAGGGGCTGGCCGCGCGCTATCTGGAACGCACCACCACCGGCCCACGCGAAACCCTCAGCAGCGCCTTCCAGCAGCTGCTGGATGAGCAGGCTGGATGAGCATGCGTTTCCCGCGCGCGACCGTTGGCAACGTCATGGTGCTGGCCCTGCTGGCCGTGATCGGCGGGGCACTGCTGCGTCTGCACCTGGGCGAAGCGTGGTGGCAGGGTGCACCGCCGGCCCGGCAATGGGGCATCGCGCTGGCCGCCACCGCGCTGTATCTGCTGGCGTGTGGCGTGCTGTGGTGGCGCAGCCGTCCGCGCGACGACACGCCCGAAGGCGGCAACCCACCGATGCTGCTGGTCTGGTCCAGCCAGACCGGCTTCGCCCGCGAACTGGCCGAGCGCAGTGCGCAGGCTCTGCGCTCGGCCGGCATGCCGGTGCGCCTGCGCGGTCTGCATGAGGTCGATGCCACCCTGCTGGCGGGCAGCGCGCGTGTACTGTTCATCGTCAGCACCACCGGCGAAGGCGATGCACCCGACCACGCCCTGCCCTTCCTGCGCAAGGTGATGAGCACGCCTCCGCCGCTGCAGCACATGCAGTACGGGGTGCTCGCACTGGGCGATCGCAGCTACGGGCATTTCTGCGCGTTCGGCCACCAACTGCATGACTGGCTGCGCCAGCACGGAGCACATCCGCTGTTCGATGCCATTGAAGTCGACAACGCCGATCCAGCTGCCCTGCGCCACTGGCAGCAACTGCTTGGCCAGCTCGGCGGCGGCGCGAGCGAACTTCCCGATTGGACACCGGCCGAGTACCAGCCGTGGACGCTGCTGCAGCGTACCCACCTCAACCCCGGCAGTGCCGGTGGTCCGGTCTATTGGCTGCGCCTGCAGCCCCCGACCGGCAGCGGCACGCAGTGGCAGGCCGGTGACATCGCCGAGGTCGGTCCGCAGCATGCCGAACGGAGCACGCGCGACTGGCTGCAGACGCAGGGCTTCGATGCGGACACCGTGTTGGACGACGGCACTACGCTGCTCGCCCGCGTTGCGCGCTCGCACCTGCCGTCATTGGTTGCAGCAGGCGATCTGCCTGGGCTGTTGGCGGCACTGCAGCCCCTGCCACATCGCGAATACTCCATCGCCTCGGTGATGGACGACGGCGCGGTGGAACTGCTGCTGCGCCGGCAGCTGCGTGCCGATGGCACGCCGGGCATCGGCAGTGGCTGGCTGTGCGACCACGCCGCCATCGGCGGGCCGGTACAGATGCGCCTGCGCCGCAACGAGAATTTCCATGGCGTCGCCGCTGATGTTCCACTGCTGCTGATCGGCAACGGCACTGGTATCGCCGGCCTGCGCGCGCACCTGCACGAACGCGCACGCATTGGCGGTGCCCGCACCTGGCTGTTGTTCGGCGAACGCTCGGCCGCGCATGACTTCCACTTCGGCGATGAACTGCAGGCGATGCTCGGCAACGGCAGGCTGACCCGCCTGGATACGGTGTTCAGCCGTGATGGCGGCGCACATCGCTACGTGCAGGATCGCCTGCTGGCCGAAGCAACCACGCTGCGGCAGTGGGTCGATGACGGCGCGACGATCCTGGTCTGCGGCAGCCTGCAGGGCATGGCCCCGGCAGTGGATGCGGTGATCGAGCAGGTGCTCGGTGCCGACGCCAAGGAAGCGCTGTTGCTGGCCGGTCGTTACCGGCGCGACGTGTATTGAGCGAACGTTTGGGGTAAACCGCCTCTTGTGGGTGCGAACTGCCTCCTGGTGGGTATGAACCTTGGTTGGCACCCTGCTGCGGCATCGGCTGCTGCATCCACGCATGGCGTGGATCTACTGAACGGCTGGCGGCGATCCCTTGTTGGCACCCTGCTGCGGCATCGGCTGCCGCATCCACGCATGGCGTGGATCTACTGAACGGCTGGCGGCGATCCCTTGTTCGCACCCTGCTGCGGCATCGGCTGCTGCATCCACGCATGGCGTGGATCTACTGAACGGCTGGCGGCGATCCCTTGTTCGCACCCTTCTGCGGCATCGGCTGCTGCATCCACGCATGGCTTGGATCTACTGAACGGCTGGCGGCGATCCCTTGTTCGCACCCTGCGATATCGGCTGCTGCATCCACGCATGGCGTGGATCTACTGAACGGCTGGCGGCGATCCCTTGTTCGCACCTGCGATATCGGCTGCCGCATCCACGCATGGCGTGGATCTACGCGGATCCAAGGTGACAACCATGCTGCAGTAGATCCACGCCATGCGTGGATGATTGCCTCCGGGCGCCGACGCTGGCTCAGCCGCCCGCCGCGCTCACCCGTATCGCCAACAACTCGCCGCCGCCCTGCAATGCATGCCGCTGACGCTCACCGGCGGCCAACCACGCGGTATCGCCGGCCTGCATCGCAGGCAATCCGCTGTCCGCGCCGAACGTGGCCTGCCCGCCCAACAGGTGCAGCGCCCAGGCCACGCCCGGCTCGCAGAAGAAGAACATCGGCCCGACCAGTGGACGATGCAGCAGCTCGGCCTGCAGCAGTCCGCGCTTCCACATCAGGTTGAAATCGTGAGTGGTGCCGTCCACCAGCTCGCCGTGCAGCGCAGCCTCACCGGCAAAACGCACGCGCCCATGCGGTGGCAGCACCTCGGCTACGCGGCCGTCCTCGAAACGCAGGCGCACGCCATTGCCCTGCAGCAGCACCAGTTCGCGCTCGACGCCCGGGAATGCGGAAAACGCGGCGTCCTGCTCGATCTCGGCCACCGACAGGCGCAACGCCCAATCATCGCCCTGCGCTGGCAACCGCAGGATCTCGCGGGTCCAACCGAGGCCGTTGCGCCAGCGTTCGCGGCGGTAGTCCAGGCTGGAAATCACCTGGCTCGGGGTCTGCAGCAGGGAGTCGATGTTCATGCGCGCATTGCATCATGCCGCGCGCCGCAACGCATCAACGCGTTGCAAGACCCGCAGCCGTACCGCAATCGCCGCCCAGCAGCTGTGAGTGCTTGAGCCAGTCCTTGTCGGGGTAGTACGCAAACACCATCGTGCCGCCTCGCAGCGCGTCGATCAGCGGCTTGGCCACCGACAACCGCACCGCCGGGCAGCCCAGACTGCGCCCCAACCGCCCCTGCAACTGCGCAGTGGACGGATTCACATACGGCGCACCGTGGATGACGATGGCGCGCTCGCGCGCACGATCGTTGAACCCCGGCTCCAACCCTGCCAGGCGCAGCGAATAGCCGTTGCCGCCCATGTAGGTTTCCTGCGCGGTGAACGCACCGATGCTGGACATGAAGCTGCCATCGCGGTTGGAGAAATGTTCGGTGCGGTTCTCGCCGCTGTTGCGGCCGTGCGCCACCCACTCCTCGAACAACAGCCGCTGGCGGGCGAGATCGAAGACCCACATCCGCGGCTCGGTGGACGGCCGCGAGTAATCGATCACGCTCAGGCGTTCACTGCTGACTCCCAGCTCCGGCCGCTGCAGTGCGCAGCGCATGGCGTGGGCAGCCAACTGCAGAACCCGACGGTCCGCCTTGGGCGCGGTGCGTGCCAGCTGCGCGGCGAGGTCGTCGGCGCTGATGGCGGCAATAGGCGTCTGTGCCCCGGCCGGGGCACTGGCAGTGGTTGCCAGTAGGCCAAGGGCGGCCAGCCGGCACAGGCGGGAAGCAGACATGGGCACGTAGGGAGGTCTCAGGATCCCTTGAGGGTGGACGCTGGCGGCTCTGATTCCAAGACCGGCTGCATTCCCGATTCAGCCGCGCTTGGGCGCACCGCCGGCAGGGACGTCACCAGCAGGGTCGTGCCCGGCACCAGCACCTGGTACAGCTGGCGGGCGAAATCGGCCGGCAGGGCCATCGGCAACGACGGCGTGGCCAGCAGGTCCGGCGTGGCCTGGGCGCGGTCCTGGCCGAGCAGCGGATAGGCCGTCCACTGGTGCAGGCGCTGCTGTGCATCAAGCGGGCTGGGCGTATCGCTGTAGCCCTGGCCCATCACGAACAGGGTGGTGCCCTGGAACGCTGGCAGCGCGTCGGCCTTCAGCGGCGACTCACCGATCATCACGCCATCGCGCAGCACGTACAGGCGCTGGTCGTGCAGGCTGACCAGGATGCCGACCTGGCCACTGGGTGCGGCCGCATCATCCCACCAGGCCTTGTCGGGAGCACCGCCCTCGCCTTCCGGCAGGGCCTGGCCGCGTGCATTCACCGGCGCCAGCACCGCCGGATAGGCCAGCGTCATCGGCGCGCTCTTGGCATCGGCCACGACCACCGTATCGCCGCGCTTGGTTTCGCTGAACAGCTTCTGGGCGAAGGCCTGCGGCAGGCGCACGCAGCCATGCGAGGCCGGATGCCCGGGCAGGCTGCCGCCGTGAAGGGCGATGCCGTCCCAGGTCAACCGCTGCATGTACGGCATGGGTGCGCTGTTGTAGAGGTTGGAGCGGTGGTCCTTGTCCTTCTGCAGGATGGTGAACACACCGGTCGGCGTCTCATGGCCGGTCTTGCCCGAGCTGATCGTGGTCAGGCCGATGGCAATGCCATTGCGGTACACGTAAGCCCGTTGCTCATCCAGGCTCACCACCAGCACGATCGGACCGGCCGGCGAGACTTCCGGATGCCACAGGTACTCGCCCGGCTTGAGGTCGGTCGGCCCGCGTACTTTGGAAGTCGTGGCCACGACAGGCTTGGAGGGGGCGGCCGCCTGTGCGGCGCACGGCAGTGCCAAGGCCACGGCGAGCATCAAGGTCAAACGGTGCAGGTGCATCCAGCGGGTTCCATTCCATGCGAAGACCCCACCGTACACCATGGGCACGTCGCAGCCGCGCCAAAAGAAATTGCCCGGCGACACAGCCATGTGTCGTACCGGGCAATCGTCACGTCCCTGTCGGCCTGCTGCCACCCCCTCGCATCCTGCGAAGCGGGGGCGGCGTTGCATCCTGCACGCGGCCGCGTCTGTCCTGTTTGTATCTCAGCCCCTTCCACAGGTCTGTGATGCCACCATCCTGGTGATTGGTGCCGCATCCCTGCGACGGTCGGCGGCTGCAGCCATCCTGTCCGCAGCCATTGAACCTGCATCCTGCAGATTCCGACGATTCCTGTTGTCAGCGCCTGGGTACGGTTCGCACCGGTACCGATCCGGGTACCGGATCCGCAGGCAACATCGTGTTGCCAACGGTGATCCGTCGTCGATTCCGTTCGACGATCGATGTCCCTATCCCCTTCACCTGCGTCAGGTCCTCGACGCGGTGAAACGGGCCGTGTCTGCGCCGGTGCTCGACGATCGCCGCAGCCTTGGTGGCCCCGACCATCGTCAATCCCTGCTGCAGCGCCTGGGCATCGGCCCGGTTGATGTCGATCGGCTCGGCAGCTTGCGCTCCCGCGATCCACACTCCCAGCACCAGCGCCCTTAACACGACAAACCAAGGCACGACGTGTATCTCCTTGTGGTTCTGACCGTCCCGACCGGCAATCCCGTCGGTCGAAACAGTGTCCGTCACCACATGCACACAGCGTATAGGGTTCACGGATTTCTAAAAGCCAGCCAAATACCCGACGTGATGTAGGGAAAACCCTACCCTTGGCCGAGGCGTAGAATGGGCGGATCAGCCATGCAACCGGAGTTTCAGATGGACAGCGCCAAGCTCGGCCAATTCGTCAATGACAAGTGGGACAGCGAAATCGTCCCGCAGTTGGTCGACTACATCCGCATTCCCAACAAGTCGCCGATGTTCGACGCCAACTGGGTGCAGAACGGCTACATGGAGCAGGCGGTCACCCTGATGGAAACCTGGGCCAAGGCCCAGGACCTGCCCGGCCTGAAGGTCGAAGTGGTGCGCCTGGAAGGCCGTACCCCGCTGATTCTGCTGGAAATTCCGGCTACCGGCGCCGAAACCGGCGACGACACCATCCTGCTCTACGGGCACCTGGACAAGCAGCCGGAGATGACCGGCTGGGACGACGACCTGGGCCCGTGGACCCCGGTCCTGCGCGGCGACAAGCTGTATGGCCGTGGCGGTGCCGATGACGGTTACGCCATCTTCGGCTCGCTGGCCGCCGTGCTGGCACTGCAGGCCCAGGGCCTGCCGCATGCCCGCTGCGTGGTGCTGATCGAAGCCTGTGAAGAGTCGGGCAGCTACGACCTGCCGGCCTACGTGGACCATCTGGCTGACCGCATCGGCAAGCCGTCGCTGGTGGTCTGCCTGGATTCGGGCTGTGCCAACTACGACCAGCTGTGGTGCACCACCTCGCTGCGCGGCCTGACCGGCGGCAACTTCTCGGTGAAGGTGCTCAACGAAGGCGTGCACTCCGGTGATGCCTCCGGCGTGGTGCCGTCAAGCTTCCGCCTGCTGCGCCAGCTGCTGTCGCGCATCGAGGACCAGGACACCGGCCGCATCCTGATCGACGGCATGAACGTGGAGATCCCGGCCGAGCGCCTGGAACAGGCCAAGCGTGCCGCCGACGTGGTCGACACCGCGATCTTCGAGAAATTCCCGCTGGTCGATGGCCTCAAGCCGATGAACGACGACCTGACCGAGCTGGTGCTCAACCGCACCTGGCGCCCTGCCCTCTCGGTGACCGGCATCGGCGGCATGCCGCCGCTGGAATCGGCCGGCAACGTGCTGCGCCCGCATACCGCAGTGAAGCTGTCGCTGCGCCTGCCGCCCACTGCCGATGGCAAGACCTGCGGCGAGCTGCTGAAGGAAGCGCTGCTGCGCGATCCGCCGAACGGCGCGCAGGTCACCCTGGACCTGGAAAAGGCCTCCACCGGCTGGAACGCGCCGGCGATGGCACCGTGGCTGACCAAGGCCATCGACGATGCCAGCCAGACCTTCTTCGGCAAGCCGGCGATGTACATGGGCGAAGGCGGCTCGATCCCGTTCATGGGCATGCTGGGCGAGAAGTTCCCGGGCGCCCAGTTCATGATCACCGGCGTGCTCGGCCCGCACTCCAATGCCCACGGCCCGAACGAGTTCCTGCACATCCCGATGGGCAAGAAGGTCACCGCGTGCGTGTCCAAGGTGATCAGCGAGCACTACGCGGCCAGCCTGCGTGGCGAGACCAGCGGTTCGCCGGTGGCCGCCGACAGCGGCACCCGCCACGGCGACCACGGCTGCTGCTGATCCAGCACGCAGTGACGGACGCAGCCCGGCCTTGCTAGGCTGCGTCCAACCTTCCAGAGCACTGATCGCATGAACGGTCTGTTTGGCAGCACCAGCTGGCTCTACATCATCCTGGTCGGCTTCTTCGTCGGCCTGCTGGGACGCTTCTTCATGCCCGGCAACAACCGCATGGGCTGCCTGCTGACCATCGTGCTGGGCATCATCGGCGCGCTGCTGGCCGGCTGGTTCGGCCAGTACATGGGCTGGTACGCGCCCGGTGAACCGGCCGGCTTCCTCGGCGCGGTGCTGGGTGCGGTCGTCGTGCTGGCGATCCTGCGCCTGTTCAGCGGCCGCCGCTGAGCCGCCATCTCCTTTTCCATTCTGCCCCGACGTTGGCGCGCCCGGCGCGCCCGGATATGCCTGCATGACCGAACCCGCCTCTGATCCCCAGCGCAGCGCACAGCGCCTGCAATGGGCCCGTACCCAGCTTGACGACAGCAACACCGTGGTCGAACGCGCCTCGGTCGACGCCGGCATGCGCAGCTACTGGCGCACCACCAGCCAGCGCGGCAGCCACATCGTGATGGACGCCCCGCCGGGGCTGGAAGACCCCACGCCGTGGCTGCGCATGCGCGGCCTGCTGCACGATCACGGCCTGCGCGTGCCCGCCCTGCTTGCCCAGGACCTCGACGCCGGCTTCCTGCTGCTGGAAGACCTGGGCGGCCCGACGCTGGCGAAGATCCTCGACGAACGCAATGCCGACGCGTGGTTCAGCCGATCCATCGATCAGCTGCTGCGCCTGCAGGCCATTCCGGTGCCGGCCGATTTCGGCCAGTTCGGCGAAGCGCTGCTGCAGCGTGATGCCGGCCTGTTCGACGAGTGGTTCCTGCAACGCCATCTTGGCCTTGAACTGGACTGCGGCGAGATCGAAGGCCTGCAGCTGGTGCACCGTCGGCTGATGGACAACGCGCTGGGCCAGGCCCAGCTGATGACCCACCGCGACTACATGCCGCGCAACCTGATGCCGGTGGATGGCGGCCCGGCGGTGCTGGATTTCCAGGACCTGGTGCGTGGCCCGATCGCGTACGACGCGGTAAGTCTGTTCAAGGATGCCTTCCTGAGCTGGCCGCTGCAGCGCGTGGACGAATGGCTGGCGCAGTATCACCAGCGCGCACGCGATGCCGGCCTGCCGGTACCCGACCGTGCCACTTTCCTGCGCGATGCCGACTGGATGGGCATCCAGCGCCACGTGAAGATCCTCGGCCTGTTCTGCCGCCTGCGCTATCGCGACAACAAGGGCCACTACCTGGACGATGCGCCGCGCTTCATCGCCTACCTCGATGAAGTGCTGCCGCGCTATCGCGAACTGGCGCCCCTGCAGCAGTTGCTGGAAACGCGGATCAAACCGGCACTGGCCGAGTTGGCCGCGCCGATGCGCGTGCAGCGCTGAAGGCCGCATCGATGAAGGCACTGATTTTCGCCGCCGGCCTGGGTGAGCGCATGCGCCCCCTCACCCTGCACACGCCCAAGCCGCTGCTGGCGGTGGCCGGCAAACCCCTGATCGCGTGGCATCTGGAGCGGTTGGCTGCGCTCGGCATCCACGACGTGGTGATCAACACCGCGTGGCTCGCCGAGCAGTTCCCGGCCGCATTGGGCGATGGCAGCCAGTGGGGCCTGCGCCTGCATTTCATGCACGAAGGCGATACCCCGCTGGAAACCGGTGGCGGCATCCTCAATGCATTGCCGGCGCTGGGGGACGATCCGTTCCTGGTAGTGAACGGCGATATCTGGACCGATTTCGATTTCGCCACGCTGCCGCGTGAACCGGCCGGCCAAGCGCATCTGGTGCTGGTCGACAACCCGGCGCAGCACCCCAATGGCGACTACCGGCTGGACGCGCACGGTGTGCTGCACCATGACCGCGAAGGGCCGTGCCTGACCTATGCGGGCATCGGCGTCTATCGTCCGTCGATCGTGGCCGATTGGCGTGCGGTGATCGGTGAGGCACCGGGCAGCGAGCGTGTGCCACCGAAGTTTTCGGTGGTGCCGTTGCAGAAGCATTTCATGGCACAGGGGCTGATGACGGGGCAGCACCATCGCGGGCGCTGGACCGATGTCGGGACCGTTGATCGCCTGCATGCGCTGGATGCGGAGTTGGCCGCGAACGGCTGAGCCCCTCGTGGTTGGTCGCGCAGAGCGGATCGCGTGCTTGGCCGGACGGGTGGGCCATGCAGGGGACGCTGCAAGTACATCCATGTAAGCTCGATGGCGCCATCCATGGCGCCAACGCCCCTGCATGGCCCACCCGCCCGACCTCTGACAGTCTGCGTGGGCGTCCAGCCACGGAAGAAAGAAAAAAGCGGAAGCGGGTCGCTTCGCTGCGCTTGCTCTGGTGACGACCAACGGTCGTCACCCACTACAAGCAAGACACGTGTCGACCAAGGTCGACACCCACCAACAGCAGTGCAGAACGCCGACACGGCAGATCGCGGGAACCTGTCGAAGGCGGGGTGGCTCAGGTTGCGGGGGCGTGAGCGCCATGGATGGCGCGACCGAGGCTACAGGGACGTACTTGCGCCGTCCCCCGCAACCTGAGCCACCCCGCCATCCCACGGATAGCGAGCTTTTGCTGTTGACGTTGACGTTGACGTTGCCCTGGCTTCGGCGGGTGCAGGGCGCAGTCCTGCCTAACACCCAACACCCAACACCCCTCAGTAACGAGGACGGCCTTCTTCCAGCACCTGGCGCAGGAACGGCACGGTGATCCGCCGCTTCGCCGCCAGCGATTCGCGATCCAGCCAGTCCAGCAACGTGATCAGCCCACCCAGCTCGCGACCGGTGTGCGAGAGCAGCCACTCGATGGCGGCCTCGTCGATCGCCAGCCCCCTGCGCAGCGCGCGCTCGCGCAACACCGCCGCGCGGCCTTCCTCGTCCAGCGGCTGCAACAGCACGCGCACGCATTGGCCCAGGCGCGAACGCAGGTCCGGCAGCACCAGGCCCAGTTCGCCCGGTGACTTCTGTGCGGTGTACAGCACCGTCACGTCGGCAGCGCGCGCGCGGTTGTGGAAATCGAACAGCGCGATTTCGTCCTCACGATTGCCTGCCACCGCATCCAGGCCATCCAGCGCCACCAGCTCGCGCTGCTCAAGCCCTTCCAGCGCCACCCGCACCCGGCCGACCACGCTGGCCAGCGGCACATAGGTCGGCAGGCGCCCGGCCTGCTCGGCGCTGGAGCACATCGCCAGCGCCTGGTGGGTCTTGCCGGTGCCGGCCGCGCCTTCCAGGTACACCCAGTCGTGGCTGGCCCCTACCGCGATGGCATGCAGCTGCGCCAGCGCGCCGTCCGGCGCGCCGATGAAGCTTTCCAGCCGTTGGTCCCGCGGGTAATGCAGGGCCAGCGGAAGTTGCGGCACACCAATCACTTCAGTTCCGGACCCTTGTCATTGCCAGGCACGATGATATGGGGCTGGTCGATCACACCATCAAGCACGATCGCGGGCTTCTCGCCGGCGTACAGCTCACTCTGGCGGTAACGCTGGTGCGCATAGCGCAACAGCACGTTGCTGACCGCCGCCACCGGCAGCGCCAGCAGCATGCCCAGGAACCCGAACAGCTGGCCGCCTGCCATCACCGCGAAGATCACCGCCACCGGGTGCAGGCCGATCTTGTCGCCAACGATGCGCGGGGTCAGCACGTAGCTCTCCAGCAGCTGGCCAACGGTGAACACCACGCCCACCAGGATCAGCAGCTTCAGGTCGAACCCCTGCGCCTGTACCAGCGCAGCCACGATCGCCATCAGGATGCCGGTGGTCGCGCCCAGGTAGGGAATGAAGCTGATCAGGCCGGCGATCAGGCCGATCAGCAGGCCCAGCTTGAGCCCGACCAGCGACAGGCCACCGGCGTAGATCACGCCCAGCGCCAGCATCACCAGGAACTGCCCGCGGATGAAGGCGCCGAGCACCTCGTTGGATTCACGTGCCAGCGTGGTGATCGTGCCGATCTGGTTGCGCGGGATCACCGATGCCACGCGTTCGACCAGCTTGTCCCAGTCACGCAGGAAGTAGAACGCCAGGATCGGCAGCAGCAACAGGTTGACCACCCAGGTGACCACCGTGAAGCCCGAACGCGATACGTAGCCCATGAAGGTCGTGGCGAATCCGCCGGCCTGCTGCCAATGGCTGCGCACCCATTCGATCACACGGTCCGGATCCATCCACTGCATCACTTCCAGCCCGGTCTTCTGCTCGAACCAGGGAATGCCCTTCTCCATCAGCCAGGCCTGCGCCTGCGGGGCCGCGGCGATCAGGGTGCTGATCTGGCGTTCGATCATCGGCACCAGCACCAGCAGCAGCGCGACGATCACCAGCACCATTGCCACGAACACCAGCACCACGCCGGTCATGCGCGAGCGGCCGGTGTCCTCGATGCGGTCCACCAGCGGATCGCCCAGCCAGGCCAGCGCCAGCGCCAGCACGAACGGCGTCAGGATCGGCGCCAGCAGCCACACGACCCAGCCGATCAGGCCGGCCAGCAGGATGAACTTCAGCCGCCGCAGGAACTGCGCGATTTCCGCTTCCGGGGACAGGATCATCGCAGGCGGTACTCATTGCTGACCGGCGCCGGTGCCGGTGCACCGGTCGTATCGTCGATCGGCGTCGGCAGGGCCGGCAGTGTCGCCGACGGCACCAGCACGCCGTTGTCGCCAAGCATGCGATTGAAGCCGGCCAGGCCGGTGGTCATTTCCAGATTCAGTTCCAGATGGTCGGCGGTCGCGCGCAGCGGGGTGACGTTGCGCACCACGGCCACTTCACGCAGGCCGGCGGCCAGGCGCAGGTATTCGTCGGCGCTGTTGATGCCGGTCACCACCACGCGGTAGGTGCCCGCCTGGCCGGTGGCCGCACCGGCCTTGGCATAACGCTTGACCAGCGCGTCGGCAGCGCCATCGGCACCGGCGGCCATCGCGCGCATGGCGTTGGCGTCCTTGCTGGTCCACTTGTTCAGTTCACGGCCGTTGTCGACGAACACCCAGTCCGCCTGCCAACCGCCATTGGCGCGGTAAAGCTTGCCGATCAGCTGCATCGGCGGCGAATAGCGCGACGAGGCCCGCGCGACTGCGGCGCTGTCCTGGCGCCAGATGGCACCGGCCAGGGCCTGCTCGGCGGCGCCACCACTGGGCAGGCCGAGCTTGTAGCCGCGCTCGATGGCCCGGCTCAGCAGCGGCCGCGCAGCATTGGCCTGCTGCACGCTGACCAGGCGCGGACCACTGCCGTCGTCGACGGCCAGCCACAGCACCGGCTTCGGCCGGGGCTGAGGCCACAGCGGCAGGCCCAGGGCCGACACCAGCCCGTCCACGTCATCCTCGCGGAAGCGCGCGACCAGCAGGGTACGGAAGCTCGGCGCACCGCTGGCGCCCACGCTCTGGTCCTGCTTGTAGTCGTAGCTGGCAACGTAGTCCTTGGCATTGCGCAACGCCTGCGCCACGCCGGGGCGCGACATGACGCTGCGATCGCCGGACAATTTGCCCAGTACAACGCTCAACGCGCGGGCAAGTGCACCGTTGCGGTCAGCCTCGGCTTGGCTGTTGACGGGCACTTCGGCCTCGTACGCACCACTGGCAGTGGCAACATCCCCCTCGGTTCGCATGCCGCTCTGGGCCATCGTGGCCACCGGCAGGCACAGCGCAAGGAGCAGGGTCAAAAACAGGCTGCGGCGCATCAGGACATCCATTGGCTCGACGTATCCGGGGGGAATTGTTGCCCGAATACGGCCTTTGCGCCAATGCGGCCTGTTAAAATCGGCGATTCAACCCCTGCCAGCGCCGACGCCCGTGACCAACAGCCCGTCTTCCGCCCCTTCTCCCCTCACCTACCGTGACGCGGGTGTCGACATCGACGCCGGCAACGAACTGGTCGAGCGGATCAAGCCCCTGGTCAAGCGCAGCTTCCGTCCGGAGGTGATGGGCGGCCTGGGTGGCTTTGGCGCCCTGTTCGACCTGTCCAACAAGTACCGCGAGCCGGTGCTGGTGTCGGGCACCGACGGCGTCGGCACCAAGCTGAAGCTGGCCCACCAGCTGAACCGCCACGATACGATCGGCATCGACCTGGTCGCCATGTGCGTGAACGACGTGCTGGTGCAGGGCGCCGAGCCCTTGTTCTTCCTGGACTACTTCGCCACCGGCAAGCTGGACATCGACACCGCCGCCGCGGTCGTGGGCGGCATCGCCAATGGCTGCACCGAGGCCGGCTGCGCCCTGATCGGCGGCGAAACCGCCGAGATGCCCGACATGTACGCGCCGGGCGAGTACGACCTGGCCGGCTTCACCGTCGCGGCCGTCGAAAAGAGCGAACTGAAGGACGGCGCCAATGTCGCCGCCGGCGACGTGCTGATCGGCATCGCCTCGTCCGGCCCGCACTCCAACGGCTATTCGCTGGTCCGTCGCATCTATGACCGCGCCGGCCGCCCGGCCGAGCTGGAACTGGAAGGCGGGGTCAAGCTGGTCGATGCGCTGATGGCCCCCACCCGCCTGTACGTCAAGCCGATCCTGTCGCTGCTGAAGTCGCACGGCGATGCCATCCACGGCATGGCCCACATCACCGGTGGCGGCCTGACCGAGAACATCATCCGCGTGGTGCCCGAAGGCCTCGGCCTGGACATCCAGGCCTCGTCGTGGACCCTGCCGCCGGTGTTCCAGTGGCTGCAGAAGGAAGGCGCGGTGGCAGACAGCGAGATGTGGCGCACCTTCAACTGCGGCATCGGCTTCGTGCTGATCGTCGCTGCCGACCAGCTCGAGGCCGTATCCGCTGCGGTCAAGGCGGAAGGCCTGGAGCACTGGACGATCGGCCAGGTGGTCACCGCCCAGGGCGGCGAACGCGTCCACATCGCCTGATCCACTGGACAAAGGAACCCGCATGGACGCACCTCCTCCCTTGTCGACGCCGCCGGCTCCGCCGGTGCTGCCGCCGAACCCGGCCGTGCCGGTGTTCGGCCCGCAGGACGCCACCCAGCTGCGCCAGCTGGCGATCGGCCACTATGTGGTCGCTGGCCTGATGGCGGTGTTCTCGCTGGTCTTCGTGCTGCACATCGTGCTGGGCATCGCCATGCTGTCCGGCTCGCTGCCGATGAAATCCGGCGGTGAACCGTCATCGCCGGAAGAGCAGCAGTTCGTCGGCTGGCTGTTCACCGTGATGGGCGTCTGCATCGTGCTCGGCGGGCTGACCCTGGCAGGCTTCGTGGCCTATGCCGGCCGCTGCCTGTCACAGCAGCGCCGCTACCTGCTGTGCATGATCGTGGCGGGGCTGGCGTGCCTGTTCACCCCCATCGGCACCATCCTCGGCGTGTTCACCCTGGTCGTGCTGCTGCGCCCGCAGGTGAAGGCCGCCTTCGCTGGCCAGGCGGGTGTGGCATGAGCGATGGAATGAACCCACCGCCGCTGCCACGGCAGACCCTGGCCGACCTGCAGACCGCAAGCCACCTGCACAACCTGAAGATCCTGTTCTACGCGCTGGCCGGCTTCCATTGGCTGGCAGCGCTGGTCTTCCTCGGCTTTGTCGGCATCGTCGCCTTCGAACGCGGAATGGACGACGGCGCTGTGCTGTCGACGGTGTACGCCGCGGTGTCGCTGCTGGCCATCGGCTTGGGCTTCCTGCAGCTGCGCACCGCGCGGCTGCTTGGCCAGCGCAGCCACCTGGCCTGGTGTCGCGGCGCGGCCTGGGCAGCGGTGATGGCCGGCCCACTGGGCATGGCCCTGACCGCCTACGCGGTGTATTTCCTGCGCAAGCCGGAGATCGCCGCACTGTTCGACCGCGGCGACCACGTCAGCGTCTGAGCTGGCAAGCGCATGTTCCGTCTCTTCTGCTGATCGCCCCGACATGTCCACGCCCGCTGCCTCCACGCTCGCCCGCAACCGCGCCACCCACTCCCTGTCGGCACCGAAGAAGGCCGCACTGGTCGCGGTGCTGGGCATCTTCGCCGCCACCTGGATCCATCCGCTGTGGCCGCTCGAGCAGACCCTGCACAGTTCGCTGACGGTGATCGGCCTGCTGGCCCTGTGGTGGGTGGACCGGCGCTGGCAGCTGGGCAACGGCGCGTTCATCGCCATCTGCGGCTTCATCGCCATCCACTGCGTGGCCGCGCGCTGGCTGTACTCCAACGTGCCGTATGACGCATGGCTGCAGTCGCTGCTCGGGTGGTCGCCGGACGCAGCCTTTGGCTGGCAGCGCAACCACTTCGATCGCCTGATCCACTTCCTCTATGGCGTCTGCTTCACCCCCGCATTGCTGCAGTTGGCGCGACATTCCTGGCCTGCGCTGCGCATCGGCCAGGCATTCACCCTGGCGGTGATGGCGGTGATGTGTTCCAGCCTGGTGTATGAGTGGCTGGAATGGGGCATCGCCCTTGCCCTGTCGCCGGAAGCGGCTGAGGCCTACAACGGCCAGCAGGGCGACATGTGGGACGCGCATGCGGACATGCTGCTGGCGACCTTGGGCAGCCTGTTGCTGTGGCCGCTGGTACGCCGGAGCGTGGTGCGATGAGCATCCGCCGAATCGCCGTGCTGGCATCCGGGCGCGGCAGCAACCTGCAGGCCATTGTCGACGCCATCGCGGCAGGGCGACTGCAGGCCGAGATTGTCGGCGTGTTCTCCGATCGTCCCGATGCGACCGCCCTGGAGCGGGTGGCAACGGATCGGCGCTGGGGGCATGCGCCGAAGGAATTCAGCAACCGCGCCGCCTACGAGCAGGCGCTGGGTGATGCGCTGGCAGCATCCACGCCGGACTGGATCGTCTGCGCCGGCTACATGCGCATTCTGGGCGCCGATTTCGTACAGCGGTTCACTGGCCGCCTGGTCAACATCCACCCCTCGCTGCTGCCGTTGCACAAGGGCCTGCACACCCATGCACGGGCGCTTGAGGCCGGCGATAGCGAGCACGGCGCCAGCGTGCACCTGGTGGTGCCGGAACTGGATGCCGGCGCGGTGCTGGCGCAGGCCCGGGTTCCGGTGCTTGCCGGCGACGATGCGCAGACCCTGGCCGAACGCGTGCTTGCGGTGGAGCATCCGCTGCTGATCGCCACCCTGGAACTGCTCTGTGCAGGGCGCCTGGCTGAACGGGAAGGCCAGCCGATGTTCGACGGTCACCCCCTGTTTAGCCCCTTGGCTCTAGATTCCGCCGGAAACCTGAACCGGTAACGCCCGTGCACACGCCCCGCTGACTGCGGGGCTGGCATCCTGCTCCCCTCCTGCGGTTCCTGTCGGCCATGAAGACCACGTCCCTGCTGCGTACAACTCTGCTGCTGCCGCTTGCCGTCCTCGCCTGTGCGGGCTGGGGCCAGGCAACAGCGCCCGCTGCGCCGGCACCTGCGGAGGTGGCGCCGCCGGTGTTGCCTGCACTGGCCTGGGAGCCGCCGCCGCTGCAGCCGTTCAGCGCGACCTACCAGGCGTTCTTCAAGGGCAAGGAAGCAGGCGATGCGACCATGCAGGTCACCCACACCGGCGGCAGCCAGTGGCGGGTGGACATGCAGGTGGTCGGCCGCCGCGGCTTTGCCAGCGTGCTCGGCCTGAACATCGAGCAGAGCACGGTGTTCGAGGAGCGCAGCGGTGTGTATGCGCCGCTCAGCCAGAGCACGGTGCGCAAGGGCCTGTTCCTGGGCAAGAAGGCGGTCGGCACCTACAACTGGCAGGCCGGTACCGCGCAATGGAGCGGCGACGTGGAAAAGAAGCGCGCCCAGCCGATTCCACTGCAGGCCGGCGACCAGAGCGCGTTGCTGATCAACCTGGCGATCATGCGCGACGCCCGTCCCGGCGCGGCCATGCACTATCGCTACGTCGACATGGGCAAGGTGCGCCAGCACGATTACCAGGCCGCGCCGCAGACCGAGAACGTCGAGGTCGGCGACCTGTCCTACAACGCGCTGCGGGTGTATCGCACCAACGGCGGCAACAATGAAACCATTCTCTGGATCGCCAACGGTGTCCCCACCCCGGTGCGCATCCTGCAACGTGAAGACGGCGAAGATCGCGTCGATCTGCGCCTGATCGAATACCAAGGAGTCTGAGCATGAACACCCTGACCCGCCCCCTGACCTGGATCGCCGCTGCCGCACTGTCGGTGGCCAGCCTGCCGGCCATGGCCCTGCAGCCGTTCAAGGCCGACTACCTCGCCAGCTACATGGGCATGCAGGCCAATGGCAGCATGACCCTGGCCAGCGAAGGCACCAACAAGTGGCGTTACAGCCTGCAGGTCAAGAACCAGCTGGCGGACCTGAGCCAGACCACGGTGTTCGAGGAAGTGCGCGGGCAGTTGCGCCCGCTCAGCAGCCAGGACCGCTCTGCGCTGCTGGTGAAGAAGCGCAATGTGCAGGCCAACTACAACTGGACCAGCAACCAGGCCACCTGGACCGGCGACATCAAGCCGGACCGCGCCGGACCGATCGCCCTGAAGGCCGGCGACATGGACGCGCTGCTGATCAACCTCGCCATCGCCCGCGACCTGGCCGCCGGCAAGCCGCTGACCTATCGCATGGTCGACGAGGGCCGTATCAAGAACATGACCTACCGCGTGGTGGGCAAGGAATCGGTCACCGTCGGCGGCAAGAGCTACGAGGCCACCAAGGTCTCGCGCGTCGACGGCAACAAGGAGCTGATTGCCTGGATCGTGCCGGAGTTCCCGGTGCCGGCGCGCATGCTGCAGCGTGAGAGCGGCCGCGATGCGCTGGACCTGACCATCAAGGCGATGAACTGACCGACCGCGCTGCGCGCTCGCCGGGCATGGTCCGGCGCTACCGCCCAACGTCGATCCACGCCATGCCTGGATTCACGCCCCTCACACAAAAACGCCCGCTTTCGCGGGCGTTTTTTCATTTCTTCGTTTCTTCCGCCGGCTTGAACTCGGTGCGGCAGTCGACCCGGATCTGCTCGCCCGTGGATCGGCGCACGAACGTGCGGCAATGGCGGTTGCCGTCCTGGCTGTCGTTCACCGCAACCGCGTAGAACGACTGGATGATCTCGTCACGGGTTACCGTGCCATCGCCATTCCAGTCCATGTCCTTCTGCTCGATGCCCTTGGTGATGGCGATGTTGGCGTACCAGGCATAGCCCAGCCACGCCAGCACGATCAGCACCAGCACCAGAAGCGCCTTGCGGCGACGGCTGAACCTGCCGCGCAGGATCATGCGGCCACGCGCCGGATGGTGGCGCCGAGCGAAGACAGCTTTTCTTCGATGTTTTCGTAGCCGCGATCAAGGTGGTAGATGCGATCGATGGTGGTATCGCCATCGGCCATCAAGCCGGCCAGGATCAGCGACGCTGACGCGCGCAGGTCGGTTGCCATCACCGGTGCACCGCTCAGGCGCTCGTGACCACGCACGATGGCCGTGTGGCCTTCCACCTGCACATCCGCGCCGAGGCGCAGCAGCTCGTTGACGTGCATGAAACGGTTCTCGAAGATCGTTTCATTGATCACGCCCACGCCGTCGGCCACGCAGTTGAGCGCCATGAACTGCGCCTGCATGTCGGTCGGGAACGCCGGATACGGTGCGGTGGTCAGGTTGACTGCCTTCGGCCGCTTGCCGTGCATGTCCAGGGTGATGCTGTCTTCGGTGGTCTCGATGGTCGCGCCGGCTTCCACCAGCTTGGCCAGCACCGCGTCCATGGTGTTCGGGCGCGCGCGGTTGACGGTGACCTTGCCACCGGTCATCGCTGCAGCCACCAGGAAGGTGCCGGTTTCGATGCGGTCGGGCAGCACTTCATGGCGGCCACCGGACAGGCGTTCGACGCCTTCGATGACCAGGCGGGCGGTGCCCAGGCCTTCGATCTTCGCGCCGAGAGCGATCAGGCAATGCGCCAGGTCGGTGACTTCCGGTTCCATCGCCGCGTTGTCGAGGATGGTGGTGCCTTCGGCCAGCACTGCGGCCATCAGCACGTTCTCGGTACCGGTCACGCTGACCATGTCGAAGGTGAAGTGGCCACCCTTCAGGCGCTTGGCGGTGGCCTTGATGAAGCCGTTCTCGACCACGATGTCGGCACCGAGTGCCTGCAGGCCCTTGATGTGCTGGTCGACCGGGCGCGAACCGATCGCGCAACCGCCGGGCAGCGATACTTCGGCCGCGCCGAAGCGGGCCAGCAGCGGGCCCAGCACCAGGATCGAGGCGCGCATGGTCCTGACCAGTTCATACGGAGCCACATGCTGGTTGACCGGACGCGGGTTGACCACGATCGCGCTGCCACGCGACAGCGTGCCCTGGTCGATGGTCACGTTCGCGCCCAGTTCGCCCAGCAGCTTCACCGTGGTGACCACATCGTGCAGATGCGGCACGTTGGTGATCTCCACCGGCGCATCGGCCAGCAGGGTCGCGCACAGGATGGGAAGGACGGCGTTCTTGGCGCCGGAGATGCTTACTTCACCGTGCAGCGCAGCGCCGCCGGTCACAACGATCTTGGCCATGTATTGGGGATCTTCTGCGGTTCAGCCGGCTTCGGCCGGGGTCACGGTTTTCAGTGCGAGCGCGTGGATCGCGCCGCCCATCAGGTCACCCAGAGTGGCATACACCATCCGGTGGCGGGCCAGCGGCAGCTTGCCGGCAAAGGCCTCGCTGACCACGGTCGCTTCGAAATGCACGCCATCGTCACCCTGCACGTCGGCGCGGGCGCCGGGCAGGCCGGTTTCGATCAGATTGCGGATGGTGTCGGCGTCCAACGGGCTTTCCTAATAAAATGTGCGTCCATTCTACTTCCGCTGCGTGGCGTCCGCATGGCCGAATCCCTGTTGCCCCCCCGTTCCGCCGACCCTGCCGCCCTGGTCGCCAGTGGCCGGCGCGTGTTCGAGATCGAACGGCAGGCGCTGGACGCCGTGGCCGACCGCCTCGGCGACGCCTTCCAGCAGGCCTGCCGGGCGATCCTTGGCAGCCGTGGCCGGGTGGTCGCCACCGGCATGGGCAAGTCCGGCCATGTGGCACGCAAGATCGCCGCCACCCTGGCCTCCACCGGCACCCCGGCGTTCTACGTGCACCCGGGCGAGGCCGGCCATGGTGACCTGGGCATGATCACCGAGGACGACGTGGTGCTGGCCCTGTCCTATTCGGGTGAATCGGATGAGCTGCTGATGCTGCTGCCGGTGCTCAAGCGCCAGGGCAATGTGCTGATCGCCATGACCGGCCGCCCGCAGTCGAGCCTGGCCAGCGCCGCCGATTTCCACCTGGATGTGAGCGTGCCGGCCGAAGCCTGCCCGCTGGCGCTGGCGCCCACTTCCAGCACCACCGCCTCGCTGGCGATGGGTGACGCGCTGGCGGTGGCCCTGCTGGATGCACGCGGCTTCACCGCCGACGATTTCGCCCGTTCGCACCCGGCCGGCAGCCTCGGCCGCCGCCTGCTGCTGCACATCACCGACGTCATGCACACCGGCGAGGACCTGCCCAAGGTCGATGTCGGCGCCAGCCTCAGCGAAGCGCTGATGGAGATGAGCCGCAAGCGCCTGGGCATGACCGCCGTGGTCGATGACCAGGGCGTGCTGATCGGGCTGTTCACCGACGGCGACCTGCGCCGCGCCCTGGACACCGACCTGGACGTACGCACCGCCAGGATCGCCGATGTGATGACCCGGCAACCGCGCACCATCAGCGCCGACAAGCTGGCGGTGGAGGCTGCGCGGCTGATGGAAACCCACAAGATCACCGGCCTGATCGTGGTCGACAGCCAGGGCCGCGCGGTCGGCGCCCTGAACATTCATGACCTGTTGCGGGCACGGGTGGTTTAACCGACAGTCCGTAGACCCCATTCAGTCTGTACCAACGAGCCCGCAACCACCGAGTCCGATGCCCTGATGCCCTGGTCCCCCCTGCCCGCCTTCCCCGCCCACCTGCATGCCGTTGCGGCCGGTATCCGCCTGGCCTGCTTCGACGTGGACGGCACCCTCACCGACGGTCGGCTGTACTACGACAAGGATGGCAACGAGAGCAAGGCGTACTTCGTGCAGGATGGTCTGGGCCTGAAACTGCTGCAGCAGCACGGCATCCACCCCGTGCTGATCACCGCGCGCAACAGCCAGTCCGCGCTCAAGCGCGGCGCCGACCTGGGCATCGACACCCAGATTGCCGTCGGCGACAAGCTGGCCAGCGTGCAGGCGCTGTGCGCCCAGCACGGCATCGGCCTGGACCAAGTGGCCTTCATGGGTGACGATCTGCCGGACCTGGCGCCGCTGGGCGCGGTCGGCTTGGCCGTGGCTCCGGCCAATGCCCACCCGTGGATCGCCGAGCGCGTGCACTGGATCACCCGTGCCGACGGAGGCCGTGGTGCCGCGCGCGAGCTGTGCGACGTGCTGCTGGCCGCGCAGGGTCGCGTGGACGCCGTGCTGGCGAGGTTCGGCGCATGAATGCCCCCACCCTGAACTGGCGGATGATCCTCGGCGTCGGCCTGCTGCTGGCCGCCCTGCTGAGCAGCTGGGCAGCGCTGCGCAACCGTGAAAAGGCACCTGCCGCCGAAGGCCAGGACGCCGGTGTGGACTACATCCTGCACGACTTCCAGATCGTCGCCCTGGACGAACATGGCAAGGAATCGACCACTCTGCGCGCGCCCCTGCTGGAACGCCAGCGTGGCGACCAGACGCTCAACATCACCACGCCGCTGTTCGAAATGCCCGACAAGGACGGCAAGCACTGGACGCTGCGCGCCCAGACCGGCTGGCTCAGTGCCAAGGGCGACGAGATGAAGCTGCGGGGCAACGTCGCCGGCGACAGCCCGGCCGGCCCGGGCGTGGTCCCGACCACCTTCCGCACCGACCACCTGGATGTATTCCCGAAGGACAACCGCGCCCGCACCGATGCCCTGGTGACCATGACCCGGCCCGGCATGGAGCAGTCCGGCGTCGGGTTCGAGGTGGATTCGAAGAACAACACGTATCATTTCCTCAGTCAGTCCAAGGGCCGTTACACGCCCAAGCGCTGATTCCGCCGCCCGCCCGCGACGTCTTCCCGACAGGCGCGAAGCCGGCAGCCCCCACCCGCCGCCCCCGGTCCCGCCGGAGGGCCACCACCGGTAGAACGGACCCCGATGAAGATTCCCTTTGCAGCCGTGCTCGCACTCAGTCTTCTTGTCCCCGCTGTCGCCTTTGCCAAGTCGACGGACCGCAACGAAGCGATGAACATTGATTCCGGTGCGCAGTCCGGCACCCTCACCGGTGATGGCAAGACCGTGCTGTCCGGTGGCGTGATCATCACCCAGGGCACCCTGGACCTGCGCTCGTCCGAAGCGGAGATCTACCTCAAGGGCGGCGAAGCCGTGCGTGCGGTGTTCACCGGCAAGCAGGCCAAGATGAAGCAGCAGCTCGACGATGGCACCTGGATGGATGCGGTGGCCGACCGGATCGACTACGACATCACCACCGAGATCATCACCCTGACCGGCAACTACAAGGTCACCAGCGCGCGCGGCACCAACGCTGGCCAGCGCATGGTCTACAACACCCGCAGCGGTGAAATGAACTCCGGCGGCGATGGCAGCCGCGTGCGCACCGTGATTCCGCCGAAGAACAAGACGCCTGCTGCCGCTCCGGCTCCGGCTGGAGGCAAGAAGTAATGCTCGTCGCAACTGGCCTGCGCAAACGCTACAAGCAGCGCGAAGTCGTCAAGGACTTCGGGCTGACTCTGGACGCCGGTGAAGTGGTTGGCCTGCTCGGTCCCAACGGTGCCGGCAAGACCACCTGCTTCTACATGATCGTCGGCCTGGTCGGTGCCGATGCCGGCAGCATCGTGCTGGACGGCAAGGACATCACCGGCGACCCGATGTACACCCGCGCCAAGCAGGGCGTGGGCTACCTGCCGCAGGAACCGTCGGTGTTCCGCAAGCTGACCGTGGCCGACAACCTGCGCCTGGTGCTGGAACTGCGCGAGGATCTGGATTCGGCGGGCCGCGAGCGCGAACTGAACAGCCTGCTCGACGAACTGCAGCTTGGGCATGTTTCCGAACAGCTCGGTGCCAGCCTGTCCGGTGGTGAGCGCCGTCGCTGCGAGATCGCCCGTGCACTGGCCGCCAAGCCGCGCCTGATCCTGCTCGACGAACCCTTCGCCGGTGTCGACCCGATCTCGGTCGGAGAAATCCAGCGCATCGTCACCCATCTCAAGCAACGCGGCATCGGTGTGCTGATCACCGACCACAACGTGCGCGAGACCTTGGGAATCTGCGACCGCGCGTATATCCTCGCAGAGGGCACCGTACTGGCCCAGGGCTCGCCCGAGGCGATCCTGGACAACGCCGACGTGCGCCGCGTCTACCTTGGGGATTCCTTCAAGCTGTGACCGCGGCCGCCGGGCCCTCTCCCTTCCGTTCGGCACAGGCATGAAGACTCGGCTGCAGACATCGTTGGGACAGCAGCTGGTGCTTACGCCCCAGCTGCAGCAGGCGATCAAGCTGCTGCAGATGTCCACGACCGAGCTGGAGCTGGAAATCGCCCAGGCGGTGGAGAGCAATCCGCTGCTGGACTGGTCGGACAGCAGCGACGAAGGCGCCGGTGTCGACAAGGACGGCAGCAGCGAGGACGCGGGCGGCGACAATGACGCCCCACCCGACAACGCTGAAAGCAGCGGCGACGACTGGGCGCCTGCCGAGCTGGACTGGAGCAGTGGCGGCAGCGGCGGTAGTTTCGATGACGACGACGACAACGGCAGTGCCGCCGAACGCGTTGCCGAAACCGAAACCCTGGCCGACCACCTGCTGTGGCAGCTGCACCTGACCCACCTGTCCAAGCGCGACCGCAGCATCGGCGCCGCGCTGATCGATTCATTGGAAGACGACGGCTATCTGCGCGAGCCGCTCTCGGCCATCGCCGAAGCGCTGTTGCCGGCGATCCACGCCGGTGAAGACGAAATCCTGACCGTGCTGCACCAGATCCAGCGCTTCGACCCCGTAGGCGTGGCCGCACGCAGCCTCGGCGAATGCCTGCAACTGCAGCTGGACGTGCTTCCTGCCGACACCCCGTGCCTGGCCCTGGCCCGGCAGGTTGCTGCCGGCCCACTGGAACAACTGCCGCGCTCGGGCGTGACCGGCCTGGCCCAGCAGTTGAAGCAGCCGCTGGCCGAGGTCGAGACCGCCGTGGCCCTGCTGCGCTCGCTGGACCCGCGCCCCGGCACCCAGATCGCCCCGCTCGCCCAGGACACCTACGTGGTGCCCGACGTCGTCGTATGGCGGCAGAACGGCATCTGGCGCGCCGCGCTGGCCGCCCATGCCGGCCCCAAGCTGGTGATCCACCGCGGTTACGAGCAGATGATCCGCCGCTGCGGTGACGCCGATGCCGGTTACCTGCGCGGCCAACTGCAGGAGGCGCGCTGGCTGCTGAAGGGCCTGCAGGCGCGAGGCGAGACGCTGTTGCGGGTAGTGCGAAGCCTGATCCAGCAGCAGGCCGGCTTCCTTGAATTTGGCGAACAGGCATTGCGCCCGCTGACCCTGCGCGAGATCGCAGCCGAACTGGGCCTGCACGAATCCACCGTATCGCGCGCGATCGCCCGCAAACATGTGCGTACGCCACGCGGCACCCTGCCGCTGCGCGCCTTCTTCGCTTCGGGCATCGACACCGACGGCGGCGGCGAAGCGTCCAGCACCGCCATCCAGGCCATGATCCGGCGCCTGATCGATGACGAGAACCCACGCAAGCCGCTTTCTGACGCCAAGCTGGCTGACCTGCTCAAATCGTCGGGAATCCCAGTAGCGCGGCGCACCGTGGCGAAGTATCGTGAGGCCATGAACATCTCCGCCTCGCACGAAAGAGTCAGAATCGTTTGACGCGCCGCCGCGCCCGGCGGAGAGGTTCATTGGCACTTCCGATCAAAGGAGAAACCCGATGCGCATCGAAACGTTTGGCAAAGATGTCGAAGTCACCCCGGCCCTGCAGTCCTATGTAGAGGAGAAGCTGGCCCGGATCGGCAAACACTTCGACCAGCACTGCGAAGCGCGGGTGACGCTCAAGCTGCAGAAGACTGAACACCACGTCGATGCCAGCCTCAATATTCCGGGTCAGACCCTGCACGCTGAAGCCAATGCGCAGACCATGTATGCGGCGATCGACCTGCTGGCGGACAAGCTTGACCGCCTGGTGATCAAGCACAAGGAGAAAAAACAGCAGCACGCACCGCTGCCGGTGGGCGACAATGGTGGCTGATCGCCACCGCTCCCCGCAGACATGCCCCTGACTGACCTCCTGGCGGCCGTGCAGACCCAGCTCTGCACGGCCACCGACCGCGACAGCGTCCTGCAGGCCGCGGCCGGATTGCTGGCCTGCCGCCAGGCCAACGCCGAACAGATCTATCTCAACCTGTGCCAGCGCGAGGCGTTGGGCAGTACCGCGATCGGCTACGGCATCGCCATCCCGCATGGTCGTGCGCCGACCCTGGATCGCCCCCGTGGCGCGCTGCTGCGTCTGCAGACCCCGGTCGATTTCGGTGGTGACGAGCCGGTGGACCTGGTGTTCGCCATGGCCGTTCCCGCCCACTACACCCATCAACACCTGATGCTGCTGTCCGAGCTGGCCGAGCTGTTTTCCGCGCCCTGCATCCGCCAGGCGCTGCGCGAGGCCGGTGATGCACGGGAGCTGCGCCAGGCCCTGGACCTGACCCCACCGGCGAGCGCCGCATGAATACCAGCATCACTGCCCGCGAACTGTTCGAACAGCAGCGAGAGCGGCTCGGCCTGCGCTGGGCAGCGGGCAAATCCGGCGAGAAGCGCGAGCTGGAGGCCGGCAATACGGTTTCGCGACGCCCTTCGCTGGCCGGCTATCTCAATGCGATCTATCCCAACAAGGTGCAGATACTCGGTACCGAGGAACTGTCTTGGCTGGACGCGCTGGAACCACGCCAGCGCTGGGAAACCATCGAAAAGATCATGCAGTCGCATCCGCTGGCACTGGTGCTGACCCGCAACCAGCCCTGCCCGGAAGACCTGCGCGCGGCCGCCGATGAATCCGGCACGCCGCTGTGGTTGTCACCCAAGCGCGGCCACGAACTGCTCAACCATCTGTCCTACCACCTGGCCCGGACGCTGGCGCCGCGGGTGATCCTGCATGGCGTGTTCATGGAGATCTACTCCATCGGCGTGCTGATCACCGGTGAAGCGGGATCAGGCAAGAGCGAGCTGGCCCTGGAGCTGCTCAGCCGCGGTCACCGCCTGGTGGCCGACGACGCCCCCGAGTTCACCCAGATCGCCCCCGACGTGCTCGATGGCACCTGCCCGGAACTGCTGCAGGACCTGCTGGAAGTGCGCGGCCTGGGCGTGCTGAACGTGCGCGAGATGTTTGGCGACACCGCTGTAAAGAAGAACAAGTACCTTCGGCTGATCGTCCACCTGACCAAGCCGATGACCGAGCCCACCCCCCATGGTTACGAGCGCCTGACCGGCGACTCGGGCACGCGCCACGTGCTGGACCTGGACGTGCCGCTGATCACCCTGCCGGTGATGCCCGGCCGCAACCTGGCCGTCCTGACCGAGGCGGCCACCCGCCTGCACATTCTGCGTACCAAGGGTATCGACCCGGCGGCGATGTTCATCGCCCGCCACAGCAACCTGCTGGAACGGCGAACGCCCTGACCCCCCTGTCCTTCGAAGAGCCCGTCCATGAGCACCGTCATTCCCACCGCCCCGACCCTGATCATCGTCAGTGGCCTGTCCGGCTCGGGTAAATCCGTCGCCCTGAAGACCTTCGAGGACCAGGACTACTACTGTTCGGACAACCTGCCGATCCAGCTGCTGCCGGATTTCGTGCGCAATGTGCTGAGTCACCATGACGGCGCGGCATCGCGCCGGTTGGCGGTGGGCATCGACGTGCGTGGGCAGAGCGACCTGACCCAGTTGTCCAGCTGGCGGCAGCTGGCCACCGATGCCGGCGTCGACGCCAAGGTGCTGTTTTTCGAGGCCAGCGATGAAACGGTGCTCAAGCGCTATGCCGACACCCGCCGCCGGCACCCACTGAGCCAGCTGGGCCTGTCGCTGCCCGAAGCGATTGCCCGTGAGCGCGAGCTGATCGCGCCGCTGCGCCGCGAAGCCGATGCGGTGATCGATACCAGTGCGTTGAACGTGCACCAGCTGCGGCGCCGGATCATCACTGAATTTGCGATGGGCCATGCCAGCCGCCTGTCGCTGCTGTTTGAATCGTTCGCCTACAAGCGTGGCGTGCCGGCCGAGGCCGACTTCGTGTTCGACGCGCGCGTGCTGCCCAACCCGCATTGGGATCCGGAACTGCGTGCGTTGAGCGGCCGCGAGCCGGGCGTGCGCGACTACCTGGAGGCGCAGCCGGATGTGCAGCGCTACCTGGCGCAGCTGATGGATTTCCTGGATACCTGGCTGCCCAAGCTGGGCGATGGCACCCGCAGCTATGTGACGGTGGCCTTCGGTTGCACCGGCGGCAAGCACCGCTCGGTGTTCCTGGCCGAACGCCTGGCCCGCCATGCGCGTGAGATGGGCTGGGAAGACGTGGCGACGTACCACCGCGAGCAGGATTGAGGGGGTCGGCCGGGCTGCGCCCGGCACCTGCAGAAACCACGGCAACGTCAACAGCAACAGCCGAAGCAACAGCAACATCGGATTCCCTTGGATGGCGAGGCGGTGTGGGCGCGCAGGACACGCCGTAAACCCATCCTTGGGGGCTCGATGGCGCCATCCATGGCGCCAACGGTCCTGCACCCCCACACCACCCCGCCTCTGACAGATCGCGGCGGGTCGGAGTTGCACTGTGGGTAGGTGTCGACCTTGGTCGACACGGTAGATCCACGCCATGCGTGGATGAATCTCTATCAGGCATCGAAAAAACGGATGGAGTCGGATCCCTTTTTCAACGAAAAAGGGCTCTGACCCGAACAACGCTGAATACGGGACACAGTGCCCCTCTCCTGCTGCTATCGCCAATTCACCTTGACCTGTTAACGTGCAGTAATGACCTGTGGCATTCTCCTCGTAACACATCCTGGGGTCGGGATCGCCCTGCTCGACGTGGCGACCCGGCTTCTGCGGCAGTTGCCGCTGAAGACCGAAGCTTTCGAAGTACCGTTCGACGCAGACCTGGATGCTCTGCTCCCGCTCGCCTCGGCCGCTCTGCGGCGGGTCGATGGGGGCGATGGCGTGCTGATCCTGACCGACCTGTACGGCGCCAGTCCTGCCAACCTTGCCGGGCAGCTGGCCCGGTTGGGGACCCCGGTTCGCCGGGTGTCGGCGCTGAGTCTGCCGATGTTGCTGCGGGTGATGAATTATCCGGAACAGGGACTGGATCAACTGCCCGCCACTGCGGCGGCGGGCACCCGTAATGGAGCGATAGTCGACGATGCTTGAACGAGAACTCACTGTGAGCAACCGCCTGGGCCTGCATGCCCGGGCCACCGCCAAGCTGGTGCAGACCCTGGCGCCGTTCCGCTGCAACGTGACCATGGCCGCCAAGGGCCGTGAGATCAACGCCAAGAGCATCATGGGCGTGATGCTGCTGGCGGCAGGGCAAGGCACGCCGGTCACCATCCGCATCAACGGCGAAGACGAAGTCGCCGCGATGGATGCAGTGGTCGACCTGTTCGAGCGTCGCTTCGACGAGGACAACTGAGCGTGCCGCGCGCGCGCGCCGGCCAAACCCCTACCGGCCAACGGCCGGTACAGCTGCTGGCCGGCCACGGCGCCGCCCGCGGCACGGCAATGGGCCGCGCCCGCGTGCGCCTGCCGCATGCACTGGAAGTAGCCGAACAGCGCGTCGCCCCCTCCCAGGTTGAATCCGAGCTGGCACGCCTGCATCGCGCCGTGGACGCGGCGCGCACGGAGATGCACGAGCTGCGCCAGCGCCTGCATGGCGCGCTGAACCAGGAAGTGGGCGAGTTCCTCGACCTGCATGCACTGCTGCTGGACGATCCCGAACTGCTGTTCGGCCTGGACGAACTGATCCGCAGTGGTCCCTACAGTGCCGGCTACGCGCTGCGCCTGCAGCGCGACCGCCTGGCCAAAGTCTTCGACGGCATGGACGATGCCTACCTGAAGAGCCGCATGGACGATCTCGACCATGTGATCGGGCGCATCCACGCGTTCCTGCAGCCGGAACGGCCCGCAGCGGTGAAGGGCCTGGCCGGCGAAATCCTGGTCTGCGACAACATCGCCCCTTCCGAGCTGGCCCAGCTGCAATCGCACGGTGTGGTCGGCATCGTCACCAGCGCTGGCAGCGCGCTTTCGCACAGTGCGATCCTTGCCCGCAGCCTGCACCTGCCGTTGATCGTCAGCGTGCCGCAGCTGCTGAACAAGGTGATCGACGGCGACGTGCTGATCATCGATGGCGCCGACGGCAGCATCACCGTCAACCCGCAGGCCGACAACCTGCGTGATTACCGGGCGCGCCTGAAGGAGCACGCACGCGAGCAGCGCGAGCTCGGCCGCCTGCGCAGCAAGCCCAGCCGTACCCGCGACCAGGTCGACATCGCACTGCTGGCCAACGCCGAATCGCTGGAAGATGTGACCCAGGCGCATGCGCTGGGCGCCCATGGCCTGGGCCTGTACCGCACCGAATTCCTGTTCCTGCAGCGCAACGAGCTGCCGGACGAAGAAGAACAGTTCCAGACCTACCGCGATGCGGCGCTGGGCATGAGTGGCCGGCCGGTGACCATCCGCACCCTCGACCTGGGTGCAGACAAGGCCGACCGCACCGGCCTGACCCTGAGCAACGAGGAAAACCCGGCGCTGGGCCTGCGCGGCGTGCGCCTGTCGCTGGCGCGGCCCAAGGTGGCCGACACCCAGATGCGCGCGATCCTGCGTGCCTCGGCCTACGGCAAGCTGCGCGTGCTGGTGCCCATGGTCAGCACCCGTGATGAACTGCTGGCGGTACGCCGGCGCATGCTGAAACTGGGCGAGCAACTGCGCGCCGAGGGCCACATGGTGGCCGAGCACGTGCCACTGGGCGCGATGATCGAAGTGCCCGCCGCCGCGCTGGCGCTGGAGAGCTTCATCGACCTGGTCGACTTCCTGTCGATCGGCACCAACGATCTGGTGCAGTACCTGCTGGCCGCCGACCGCAACAACGAAGCACTGGGCGAACTGTATTCGCCGCTGCATCCGGCCGTGCTGCGCCTGCTGCAGATGGTGATCGAGACCGGCGCACGCCATCGCATCCCGGTAGCGGTATGCGGCGAAATCGCGGGCGACGCACGGATGACCCCGCTGCTGCTGGCACTGGGCCTGACCGAGTTCAGCCTGCACCCGGGCACCCTGCTGGAAGTGCGCCGAGCCGTCCGTGATGCCGATCTGGGGGCCCTGCGTGCCCGCGCACCGAAGCTGCTGGGCATGCGTGACCGCCGCGGCATCGAGCGCTGGCTGGCGCTTGTGGCGGACGCGTCCTGATTCCCGACGGTAGTGCCGGCCGCTGGCCGGCAACCTCATGGACCTTCGGTAGGCATGTTGCAGTTGCCGGCCAGCGACCGGCACTACCAACGCCCGGCATAGCCGCCATGCCCGGCGGCTATGCGCTGAAACATCCCCTTGCGATAATGACGCGCTGAACACCCCTGTTGCCGCATCCTTGCCAGGATCGCGGCTTTTCTTATCCCGCGGGAGCTGCGATGGCTGAGGCCGTACGCCACGACAAGACTGCGCGCCAGTTGCGGATGCTGTCCGATGCACTGGACAGCGGTCGGCTGGGCCCGGTACGCCGTCTGGTCAATACCCTGGCGCCGGCCGAGATCGGCAACCTGCTCGAATCGCTGCCGCCGGGCAAGCGCGAGATCGTCTGGGGCCTGGTCGATCCGGAAGATGACGGCGAGGTACTGGTCCACGTCGGCGACGACGTGCGCGAAAGCCTGCTGGCGGACATGGACCCGGACGAAATCATCGCCGCGGTCGAAGACCTCGACATCGACGATCTGGCCGACCTGGTTGAAGACCTGCCGGACACGGTCATCGACGAAGTCCTCAAGTCGATGGATCGCGAGAACCGCGAGCGCCTGGAGCAGGTGCTGTCCTACCCCGAGGACAGCGCCGGCCGCCTGATGAACCCGGACGTGGTGACGGTACGCGCCGACGTCAACGTCGATGTGGTGCTGCGCTACCTGCGCCTGCGCGGCGAACTGCCGGACCACACCGATCACCTGTTCGTGGTCAGCCGCCGCCACCAGTACCTGGGCCGCGTGTCTCTGGCCTCGCTGGTGACCCACGAAGACACCACCCCGATCAACCGCCTGATCGACGATGAGCAGCCTGCCATCGATGTCGGCGAGAGCGACCAGGAAGTGGCGCGGCAGTTCTCCGACCATGACTGGATCTCGGCGCCGGTGGTGGATGACAACAACATCCTGATCGGCCGCATCACCATCGATGACGTGGTCGACATCATCCGTGGCCAGGCCGAGCACCAGGCGCTGGGCGCCGCCGGCCTGGACGAGGATGAAGATCTGTTCAGCCCGGTCTGGCGCGCGATGCGCCGCCGCTTGATGTGGCTGTCGGTGAATCTGTGCACGGCCTTCCTGGCTTCCAGCGTGGTCGGCCACTTCGAGGGCACCATCGACAAGCTGGTCGCCCTGGCGGTGCTGATGCCGATCGTCGCTGGCCTCGGCGGCAACGCCGGCACCCAGGTGCTGGCGCTGATGGTGCGCGGCCTGGCACTGGGCCAGGTCGGCAGTTCCAACGCACGCACGCTGCTGTGGAAGGAAGTGCGGGTGGCCCTGCTCAATGGCGTGGTGCTCGGTTCGGTGCTGGGCCTGATCGTGCTCGCCTGGTTCCACTCGCCCGGACTCTCGGCCGTGATCGCCATCGCGTTGACCTGCAACCTGTTGTTCGCGGCGCTTGCCGGCGTGCTGGTGCCCCTGGGCCTGAAGCGCTTCGGCTTCGATCCGGCGCTGGCCAGCGGCATCTTCCTGACAGCGGTGACCGACTCGATGGGCTTCTTTACTTTCCTCGGCCTGGCCACCATGGTCCTGCTGCACTGACTGGAACTGCCATGGCAACGACGATCGAAAACTACTTTGCACCGGGTTGGCGCGACCAGCTTCACACCTGTGCCGCCTGCGAGTGGAAAGGCAGTTCGCGGGCAATGGTGATGGAACTGGACGAGGACGCCACCGAGTATGTGTGCCCGGTGTGCGAGAACCCATTGCTGGTGGTGCTGCACCCGGACATGGCGCAGGTGCAGGCCGCGGCCGCAGGCGGCAATGCCGAAGCACAGGAGCAGCTGGAGATCATCGCCAGCTTCCCGCGCCCGCAGTGATGCGGCGCACGATGCCGGGCCGGTCGCGGCGCACTACCATCGGGGCGACATCGCCCTCATGGGAACCGCCATGCTTCGATTGCTTCTGCGCTGGCTGCCGCTGCTGGCCCTGCTGATGTTGACCGGGTGTGCCAGTACGCCGCCCGGTGCGCGCGGCCACTTCGAGGCACGCGCGGTGAAGGTGGACGGCGACACCGCCTACTACCAGGTGTTCATCCCGGCCGCTGCCGCGCGCGCGGCTGGTCCGCTGCCGGTGGTGCTGTTCCTGCACGGCTCCGGCGAGCGCGGCGGCGATGGCGTGAAGCAGACCCACGCAGGCCTGGGCCCGTACCTGCGTCGGCACGCGGCCGACTTCCCCGCGCTGGCGGTGTTTCCGCAGGTTCCCGGCGACGAGGAATGGAGCGGTCGCAACAACCGGGTGGCGATCGCGGCACTGGATGCCACGATTGCCGAATTCGACGCTGACCCGGCAAGGCAGTACCTGACCGGAATGTCGATGGGCGGCTATGGCAGCTGGAACATCGCGCTGGACGATCCGAAGCGCTTTGCCGCGATCGTGCCGGTGTGCGGTGCGGTGCTGGCACCACGTGCGGTACGCCCTACCCTGTTCGTCGAGCAGGTGGCGAACGAAGCGGATCCCTATGCGGTGATCGCGCAACGGTTGCAGCGCACCCCGATCTGGATCTTCCACGGCGCGCTGGATGATGTGGTGCCACCGGATGACGATCGCCGGCTGCATGCCGCGTTCCAGACCGCCGGCGCGCGCGACGTGCGCTATACCGAGTACGCGGAAGGCAACCACAACGCCTGGGATGCCACCTACGCCGACGCGGCGATGTGGGCGTGGCTGTTCGCCCAGCAGCGCTGAGCGCTTGCTCCGGTAGAGGCCAACCTTGGTTGGCCCCCTTCTGGTAGATGCCAACCTTGGTTGGCACCAGCCTACCCAAGATCAAGCCATTCCCCGATGTCCGTCGCAAGCGTGTCCGTCCAAGCTTGCGCCATGCAAAACGTCCGCCTCCTGCTCGGCCGTCGCTCCAGCATCGGCCTCAGCTACATCCTGACTACCGTCGTGGATCGCCGCGCGCCCCTGTTCGCCAACGACGCTGCCGCAGCCCTGGCAATCCAGGAATTCCAGAGGCTGGATCAGGAAGGCTTCACCCGCTCGATCGCTTACGTGGTCATGCCCGATCACATCCACTGGCTGCTCGAACTACGTGCGGGAACACTGGAAACCGTCATGAAGCGCTTCAAATCGCGCACGGCGCAGCAGGCAAACCGGTTGTTGGGAAAGGGCGGGCGCTTCTGGCAGGCCTGCTACCACGATCATGCGATCCGCTCGGACGAATCGTTGTACCGGCATGCGATGTACCTGATGGGCAATCCGATCAGGGCGGGTCTGACGACGCAGTTGGGGCAGTATCGGCACGCATGGTGCGAGTGGGAGCTCGAGGCCTTGGGTGATCGACCGGAGGCATTCAGCACGGACGGATAGTGCCAACCAAGGTTGGCATCTACCAAAGCAGTGCACGTGCCAACCCAGGTTGGCACGCATCAACGCAGCAATCGGAGGCAATCAACCCAGCAGGGTTTCCAGCACGGCCATGCGTACGGCGACGCCGTTGGCGACCTGGCGCAGCACCCACGACTGCGGGCCGTCGGCCACTTCATCGGTCACTTCCACGCCGCGGTTGATCGGGCCCGGGTGCAGCACGGCTGCGTCCTTGCCGGCGCGGGCCAGGCGTGTGGTGTTCAGGCCGTACTGTGCGTGGTACTGCTCCAGCGACGGCACCAGGCCTTCTTCCATGCGCTCGCGCTGCAGGCGCAACATCATCAGCGCGTCGACGCCTTCCAGCATCGCGTCGAAATCATCACCGACCACGCAGCCCTTGAGGGTGTCGTCGTCAGGCAGCAGCGACTGCGGGCCACATACGCGGATCTCGCCCACGCCCAGCGTGCGCAGGGCATGCAGGTCGGTGCGGGCCACGCGCGAGTGCTTGACGTCACCGACGATCACCACCTTCATCTTCGAGAAGTCCGGGCCCTTGGCCTGGCGCAGGGTCAGCATGTCCAGCAGGCCCTGGGTCGGGTGCGAGCTGCGGCCGTCGCCGGCATTGACCAGCGCGGTGCCCTCGCCCGCCACGGCAGCCAGCGCCGCCACGGCGCCGTCATCGGGGTGGCGCACCACGAAACCACGCACGCCCATCGCTTCCAGGTTCTTCAGCGTGTCGCAGGCGGTTTCGCCCTTGCGCGTGGACGAGGTGGAGGCGTCGAAGTTCAGCACGTCCGCACCCAGCCGCTGCGCCGCCAGATGGAACGAGCTGCGGGTACGGGTGGAGGGTTCGAAGAACAACGTGCACACCGCCGATCCGCCCAGCACGTGGCGCTTGTTGCCGACACGGCCGACCGCGGCATCGCGGATCTGGCCAGCGCGGTCGAGCAGTTGCACCAGGGTGTCGCGGGGAAGACCTTCAAGCGTCAACAGGTGGCGCAGGCGGCCGGAGTCATCGAGTTGCTGGGCGGTCATGGCGGGGTTCGTATCGTCAGGGAATGGGAATGGCGTCGTCCGGCGACGACAACCAGCGGTCGATGATCACCGCCGCAGCCACGGCATCGAGCGCAGCCGCGTCGCGGCGACGCTTGCGCCCTTCGGCGCGTTCGACGGCGAAGCGGCGGGCGGCCTCGACCGAGCTGGAACGCTCGTCGATCATCACCACCGGCAGCTTGAAACGTTCCCGCAGCTGGCGGGCAAAGCCCTGCGCGCGCTTGCGGTTGGGCTGGTCCTGGCCGTCCAGGGTCAGCGGATCGCCGACCACCAGGCCATCGGGCTTCCATTCCTTGAGCAGGCGTTCGATCGCCGCCCAGTCGGGGCCATTGCCGTGCACATCGACCACGGCCACCGCGCGTGCATGCGCGGCGAAGGCACTGCCGATCGCCACGCCGATCCGGCGCGAGCCGACATCGAAACCGAGTACGGTGCCATCGCGACGGATGAGGGCCGGCTCAGACATGGCCGCTGTAATCGGTCAGCCGGAACAGATCGACGCCAATGCGCGACGCGGCGCCCTGCCAGCGCTGTTCCAGCGGCAGCTGGAACACCAGTTCGGCATCGGCCGGCACGGTCAGCCAGCTGTTTTCGGACAGTTCGCTTTCCAGCTGGCCGGCACTCCAGCCCGCGCAGCCCAGGGTGACCACGGCATTGGCCGGGCCTTCGCCACGCGCCATCGCCTCAAGGATGTCACGCGAGGTGGTCAGGTACAGGCCCTCACCGACGACGAGGCTGGAATCCCACGCGCGCGCGTCGTCATGGATGACGAAGCCACGCTCGGGATGCACCGGTCCGCCATTGAGCACCGGACGCGCCTGCAGGACGCCATCGCCGGTAGCGATATCCATCTGCGCAAGCACTTCGCCCAGGGTGTACTCGGACGGCTGGTTGACCAGCACCCCCATTGCCCCGTTCTCGTCGTGCTGGCAGATCAGCGCGACGGTGCGGGCGAAGGTGGCGTCGATCAGCGACGGCAGCGCCACGAGCAGGTGATTGGCGAGGGAAGTCGGCGTTACTGGCATGGGCGCCATTCTAACCGCTGCGACCGGATGCGGGCGCGAAGGGATGGGCTAGGATGGCGCTCTTGCAAGGAGGACGACCCGATGCAGCAGGATGCAACGCTGTCATGGCCCACCCGCAGCATGATCGTGTTGATCGCACTGCTGCAGGGGCTGATGCTTTTCGCGGCCCAGGAACTGGCGGATCAATGGCCGTTCCGGGACATCGGCTGGCGCTACTGCTGGTATGCCTGGGTATTGACCGTGCCCACCGCAGTGGCCTTGACGCTGGTCGATCTGAAGGCCTGGCGCCTGTGGCTGCACGCCGGGTTGGCCTCGTTGCTGGTCCTCGCCCTGGCCGCCTGGACCGCCTGGAACCTGAGCGGAGAAACCGCACTGTATGCGGCCGTGCTGCAGGTTCCGCTCTCGATCTGCCTGGCCGTTGCCACGTTCATTGCCCTGCCGTGGTGGCAGTTCCGCCTGCATGCCGGACATTGGCGGGCCGACTATGGCGCGTTGTTCGAACGCGCCTGGCAGAACGGGCTGACCCTGGTGCTGGCGGCGGTGTTCACCGGCTTGACCTGGCTGCTTCTATGGCTGTGGGCGGCGCTGTTCCGGATGGTCAAGGTCGACTTTTTCCACGTCCTGTTCGGCAGCGATGCCTTCATCGCCTTGGCCACCGGCATGCTGGCAGGCTTCGGCGTGCTGATCGGGCGCACCCAGCATCGCGCGATGCAGATCACCCGCCAGGTGCTCTTCGCGATCTGCCGCGGCCTGCTGCCATTGCTGTCGTTCATCGCGGTGCTGTTCGTGCTGTCGCTGCCGTTTACCGGGCTGGCGCCGCTGTGGGCCACGCGTTCGGCCGCCAGCCTGCTGCTGGTGCTGGCGGTGCTGCTGATCAGCCTGGCCAACGCGGTCTACCAGCACGACGACGGCACCCCGCCCTACCCTGCATGGCTGCGCCGGCTGGTCGAGGCCAGCCTGCTGGCACTGCCGATCTACGCCGGCCTGGCGCTGTATGCGATGTCCCTGCGGGTCAGCCAGTACGGCTGGACCCTCTCGCGCTTCTGGGGCGTGGCGGTGGCAGTGCTGATTGCCGGCTATGCCATCGGCTACGCCTTCGCCGCACTGCGCCGGCACGGGCGTTGGCTGCATCGGCTTGAGCCGGTCAACCGCTGGATGTGCTGGGCCGTGCTGGCAACTGCACTGCTGGCCATCTCACCGGTGATCGACCCGGTGCGCATCACCCTGGCCAGCCAGATGAAGCGCCTGCGCGCCGATCCGGCGTTGATGACTGCGGACGCCGCAAATCAGCTGCGTTTCGAGCTGGGCCGTCGAGGTGTGCAGGCGCTGCGCACGCTGCAGAAAGCACCGTCATTGGCGGCCGACACCCGCGCCTCCAGCATCATCGTGCAGGCCCTGGCCCGGCAGAAGCGTGAGTCACGCTGGGATAACGACATCGACGATGGCGTGCGCGACCTGGCCAGCCTGAAGTCCCGGATCGTGCAGGCCAAGGGCACCGCCTCGCCAGCCGATGACTGGTGGCAGGCGGTACTGGACCGTCGCTTGCACGCGGGCGATTGCCTGGACGACGACAAGACCGGCGACAACCGCTGCGTCACCCTGCGCCGTGACCTGGACGGCGATGGAGAAGACGACGTGCTGCTGTGCATTACCAGTCTGTACAGCGGTCCGCGCTGCCAGCTGCACGTGCGTGAACCGGCTGGCTGGAGAAAGGAGGGTGATGTTTCCTTCCAGGACGTTGACCAGCGCACCCCGGACGGGGCCCCACAGGCCCTGCGCGACGGCCGCCTGACCATGCAGCCGCCGCGCTGGCCGACGCTGCTGCTTGACGGCGCGGCGGGCCAGCTGGAGATTGATCGCAGCAACGACCGCGCGGAGGCGGCCACACCATGAGCGGATACTGCCGCATCGCCCCGGGCCATCCGGTGCACGAGTACTACCACGCCAATGAATATGGCTTCCCGCAGCGCGATGAGCGTGAACTGTTCGAGCGCCTGCTGCTGGAGATCAACCAGGCCGGCCTGAGCTGGGAAACCATCCTGAAGAAGCGCGAGGGATTCCGCGCAGCCTATGACGCGTTCGACGTTGATCGCGTCGCCGCCTACGCCGAGCAAGACATCGAGCGCCTGCTGTCGGACCCGGGCATCATCCGCAACCGCTTGAAGGTGCTGGCAGCGATTCACAACGCGCAGGTGATCCAGCAGCTGCGCCAGAGCCACGGCAGTTTCGCCGCCTGGCTGGACGCACACCATCCGCGCAGCAAGGCCGACTGGGTGAAGCTGTTCAAGAAGACGTTCCGCTTCACCGGTGGCGAGATCACCGGCGAGTTCCTGATGAGCCTGGGCTACCTGCCGGGCGCGCATGCCGAGGACTGCCCGGTGCATGCAACGCTGCTGAAGCTGGCACCGCCGTGGGTACAGGCAGCGCGCGGCTGATGCGCATCCGCCGGGCATGGCCCGGCGCTACCGGGGCGCGTGGCACCTGGGCGGGCGATCCGCCGAATGCGGAATCAGACGCCCATGTAGCGGCCCGGGCGGTGGTTGAACATCAGCACCAGGCTGAGCACCACCGCACCGATGGCCGAGTACATCACTTTGGACGGCGACAGCACGAAGAACGCGGCCACCATCAGGCACGCATCGAAGGACATCTGCACCTTGCCGGCGCTCCAGCCGCGGGTGCGCTGCAGGTACACCGCCAGGATGCCGATGCCGCCGAGGCTGGCGCGATGGCGGATGAAGAACAGGATGCCCAGGCCGGACAGCGCGCCCCCGACCAGCGCCGAGTACAGCGGCGCGATATGCGAAAAGTCCGCCCAGCGCGGCAGGATGTCGGTGAGCAGGCCGCAGGCAGTGACCGCTGCGAACGTCTTCAGGGTGAATTCCCAGCCCATGCGGCGCACGGCCACCCAGTAGAACGGCAGGTTGACCAGCACGAACACCAGGCCGAAGTTCCAGCCCATCGAATAGTGCAGCAGGAAGGCCATGCCGGCCATGCCGCCGATCATCAGCCCGCCCTTGGCGAAGATCGCCAGGCCCAGTGAGGCCACGAGCATGGCCAGCACCATGCCCTGCACGTCCTCGGCGACCGAGTGGCGCAGCGCCTTCTCATCGGCGGGGGTGCCGGCAACATCGGGCGGCGGGGTCAGCGGGCCAGCGGTGACCAGGTGGCCGTCAGCGTCGTCGCACGGCGCCGGGCCATGGGATTGGAGGGACATACAGGTGGGGGCACTACGGGTGGGGAGCGGTATTAGACACGATCTGCATGACAGTTGCAGATGAAATCGTTCAGTTGGGAGTTGCGGCGAACGGCGCAGCCCCTCGTGGCTGGGCGGCGTAATGCAGTTCAGTGGCTTGGCCGGGCGGGGTGAGGCTGCGGGGGACGCCGTTAATCCGTCCCTGGAGGCTTGGCCGCGTCTTGCTCGTGTGCGCTGTCCTGCGCACACGGCAAGACCGGGGTTGGGCGTCCTGCCCAACCCGCCCGAGGCATGCCTCGGGCCCATGCCGCGGACACCCCCGCAGCCTCACCCCACCCGGCCTTGGACAGGTTCCGTGCGCGTCCAGCCACGTAAAGAGAAAAGAAGAGCAGAAGCGGGTCGCTTCGCTCGGTGGAGCGGTTGTCTCAGCGCTGGGTGGCCAGGTGGTGGGCGACCAGGGCGTTTGCGTGGCCATGGCCCAGCCCGTGCTCGGATTTCAGGAAGCTGACCAGTTCCATGTGCTTCAGCCCCGGCCGTTTGGCCAGCAGCCCCAGCCAATGCGTCACCGGCTGCCCGTAGGTTTTCTCGATGGAAGGAAAGTAGGACGCCGGGCCCTTGGGTTTGCTGTCGGTGCTCATGTGCTGCTCCCTGTTGTTTGGAAAGTACCCATTCGACGAACCACGGAACCACAAATCGACATGGCGCATTAACCGACCAGCACCGGCAGCACCGGGCACGCATCCACGCATGGCGTGGATCTACGTGTCGACCAAGGTCGACACCCACCACGAGCAGGCCGTGCCGCTCCACAGGAAGCCCGCTGTTGCTGTTGCTCCGGCTGTTGCTGTTGCGGTTGCCGGCCCGCGGCCGGCACTACCGCGGGCGCCGGGCGCAGCCCGGCCGTATCATCCCCTCATGCCGCGTGAAAACCTCAACGACCTGCAAGCCTTCGTCCACGTTGCCCGCGAAGGCAGCTTCACCAAAGCCGCTGCCCAGCTGGGCGTCTCGCAATCCGCCCTCAGCCACGCCATGCGCGGGCTGGAAGAGCGACTGGGCGTGCGCCTGCTGACCCGCACCACCCGCAGCGTCGCCACCACCGAGGCCGGTGCCCGCCTGCTGGAAACCCTGGCCCCGCGCCTGGCCGAGATCGAAGACGAACTGGCCGCGCTGGCCGAGTACCGCGAGCGCCCCGCAGGCACCATCCGCATCAACGCCACCGGCCACGCCGCCGAATACCTGGCCTGGCCCAGGCTGGCGCCGCTGCTGCAGCAGTACCCGGACCTGAAGGTCGAGCTGACCACCGATTACGGCTTGGCCGACATCGTCGCCGAGCGCTACGACATCGGCATCCGTCTCGGTGAGCGCCTGGCACGCGACATGGTGGCGCTGCCGATCAGTCCGCCGCTGCGCATGCGCGTGGTGGGGGCACCGTCGTACTTCCGCCAGCACGTGGCGCCGGTGCATCCGCACGATCTGGCCGCGCACAACTGCATCACCCTGCGCCTGCCCACCCATGGCGGCCTGATGCCGTGGGATTTCGGTCAGGATGGCAACGAGCTGAGCATCCGCGTCTCCGGCCAATGGACCTTCAACACCATGGGCATGACGCGGGCTGCGGCGCTGGCCGGCAGCGGACTGGCCTGGCTGCCCGAAGACCAGGTGCAGGCGGCTCTGCTGGAAGGCCGCCTGCAATCAACACTGGATGACTGGTGCCCGCACTTCGATGGCTACTACGCGTATTACCCGTCACGCCGGCATGTCACCGTGGCGATGCGTACGGTGCTTGATGCGCTGCGCGGACCGATGGTGGGGTGAGGCGTGCGGACCAACGGACCGCACCCACCACAGGACGAGAGTCCGCACCCACCACAGATCGAAAGACCGCGCCCACCAAAGATCGAAAGACCACACCCAGCACAGGACGAGAGTCCGCGCCCACTGCGATCAGCCCTTGGCCTGTGCCGCACGCTGTGCGTTGTAGCGCTCGCCGACGATGGCGATCTCCTGCAGCGTCTGCGCGATGCGCTCCAGCTCGGCGGGAGACAGCTGCAGGTCGGCGGCGGCAAGGTTCTCTTCCAGGCGATGGATCCTGGTCGTACCCGGAATCGGCACGATCCACGGTGCCTGCGCCAGCAGCCAGGCCAGCGCGACCTGTGCCGGGGTGGCGCCCCGCGCCGCCGCGATCGTGGTGATGCGGTCAACCAGCGCTTGATTGGCGCGACGCGCTTCCACTTCGAAGCGTGGCACGGTGTTGCGGAAATCGTTGTCGGCGAAGGTGGTGTCGGCGTTGATCGCGCCAGTCAGGAAGCCGCGACCGAGCGGGCTGAACGGCACGAAGCCGATGCCGAGTTCCCGCAGCGCCGGCAGCAGTTCCCGTTCCGGTTCGCGCCACCACAGCGAGTACTCGCTCTGCACTGCGGCCACCGGTTGCACGGCATGCGCGCGACGCACCGTGGCGGCGCTGGCTTCGGACAAGCCGAAGTGGCGCACCTTGCCCTCGGCGATCAGGTCACGCACGGTGCCGGCCACATCCTCGATCGGCACGTTTGGATCCACGCGGTGCTGGTAGAACAGGTCGATGTAGTCGGTGCGCAGGCGCTTGAGGCTGGCTTCGGCCACCGCACGGATGTTCTGCGGACGACTGTCCAGGCCGGTGTCGACCTGTGCGTCCTTGAAGCCGAACTTGGTGGCGATCACCAGCTTGTCGCGGTGCGGTGCCAGCGCCCTGCCGAGCAGGTCTTCGTTGGTATATGGACCATAGACTTCGGCGGTGTCGAAGAAGGTCACGCCGCGTTCGACCGCGGCGTGCAGCAGGGCGATGCCCTGGCTCTGCTCGACGGCGGGACCGTAGCCGTGGCTCAGGCCCATGCAGCCCAGGCCCAGGGCGGAGACTTTCAGGCCGCTGCGGCCGAGTTCACGTGTCTGCATCGTCGTGCTCCAGTAGGGGAGCGATGACGATACGCCTGCAGGGGCAGCGGATTGAACGACCTGGATGGCAGTCGGTCATGACTGGATTTCATGAATGCCGTCCTGCCGCCCGCACCAATTCTGCATCCGGTGGACGAGTTACCTATGCCACCTTGGACGGCAGCTGATAACGTACTTTGCTGCCCTCCAGTGTGATCCATTTTTTCTGCTGCAGTTGCTGGATGAGCGCAGTGACATCCTTTGCGGGAAGTGCCTTCTGAAACAGGCTGTTGATCGCGCAGGTGAGCGACTTCATTGAAGCCGGCCGCGCCTTGCCCTGCTTCACCAACACTGCATGTACGCGTTGCAGGCGCGCGTCGACACTCAACGCTGGCGGCTTGGCCTTCGATACGACCGGCGTCGGTGGCTTGGCCGGAGCCTGCTGCGTGCCACGGAGCATTGGCAGATCGGCAACGGATGCGCACCGCAGGACGTTGAGACGTCGCGATTGCAGGTGCGCCACCAGTGGATCGAAGCCGGTGTCCCTCGAAACGATCTGGAAGAATGCGCTGGGATCGGCCGCAGCCATCTCGCCGATGTAAAAGGCGATATGGAAATCCAGCGCGTTCGACCCGCTACCATTGCAACGCACATAGCATCCGTTGCCACCCAATGCCTGGACTGCCTCGGCAACATCCATGCTGATCCGCGATTGCGATGCGCCAACGAAGATCAGCACGGTGAAACCAGGGGCAACCAACTCCTTGAGAGACGGAGGCTGCACATTCTCGTAATCGATGAGCACGACGTTGCGAGCACGCGGCATATCCATATGCACCCCATTTACGATAGTCAGCCAGCGGCGGGCGGCGCCCTCACCGTACCTCTGAAATCTCCACGCCATCCAGCCCCTGCGACAGGGTGCGGGCATCGCCGCCCTGGCTGAGCTTGATGCGCAGGCGCACTTCGTTCTGCGAATCGGCGTAGCGCAGCGCGTCCTCGTAGCTGATCTCACCGGCCTGGTACAGCTCGAACAGGCTCTGGTCGAAGGTCTTCATGCCCAGCTGGACCGATTCCTTCATCAGCTCCTTCAGCTTGTGGATCTCGCCGTCGCGGATGTAGTCCTGCACCAGCGGCGTGCCCAGCAGGATCTCCATCGCGACCTTGCGCGAACGGCCATCCGGCGAAGGAATCAACTGCTGCGCGACCACGCCCTTGAGGTTCAGCGACAGATCCATCAACAGCTGGTTGCGGCGATCTTCCGGGAAGAAGTTGACAATGCGGTCCATCGCCTGGTTGGCATTGTTGGCGTGCAGCGTGCACAGCACCAGGTGACCGGTTTCAGCGAAGGCGATGGCATGGTCCATGCCCTCGCGGGTACGCACTTCGCCGATCATGATCACATCCGGCGCCTGGCGCAGGGTGTTCTTCAGCGCGGCTTCCCAGCTATCGGTATCGATGCCGACTTCGCGCTGGGTGATGATGCAGCCCTCGTGCTTGTGCACGAATTCGATCGGATCTTCGATGGTGATGATGTGCCCGGTCGAATTCTGGTTGCGGTAACCGATCATCGCTGCCAGCGAGGTTGATTTACCGGTACCGGTAGCGCCGACGAACAGGATGATGCCGCGCTTGGTCATCGCCAGCGTCTTGATGATCGGCGGCAGGCTCAGCTCTTCCACGGTGGGAATGCGCGTCTCGATGCGACGCAGCACCATGCCGACCTGGTTGCGCTGGTAGAAGCAGCTCACGCGGAAGCGGCCGACGCCGGACAGGCCGATGGCGAAGTTGCATTCGTGGGTCTTTTCGAATTCCTCGCGCTGCGCCGGCGTCATCACGTTCAGCACCAGGTCGCGGCTCTGCTGCGGCGTCAGTGGCGTCTGGGTGATCGGCGAAATCTTGCCGTTGACCTTGATCGCCGGCGGCATGCCGGCAGTGATGAACAGGTCCGAGGCGCGCTGGTGCGCCATCAGCTTGAGGAACGAGGTGAAATCGATGGTGGTCGCGGTGGTGTTCACGGCGGGCTCCCAATGGGGCATGTACCAGGAATCGGTCGGTGGAGGAAACAGCGCGGGGCCGGCCACGTATTCGCGCGCCCTGCCCCGCCATTGCCTCGCCTTACTCGAACAGACGCTTGTCCTTGGCGTATTCGCGGGCCTGGTTGCGGGTGATCAGGCTGCGCTTGACCAGGTCCTGCAGGTGCTGGTCCAGGGTCATCATGCCGTACTGCTGGCCGGTCTGGATGGCCGAATACATCTGCGCCACCTTGTCCTCGCGGATCAGGTTGCGGATGGCCGGGGTGCCGACCATGATTTCCCAGGCGGCGGTACGACCGCCACCGACCTTCTTCAGCAGCGCCTGCGAAATGACCGCGCGCAGCGATTCGGACAGCATCGAGCGCACCATCGGCTTTTCGCCGGCCGGGAACACGTCGATGATGCGGTCGATGGTCTTGGCCGCCGAACTGGTGTGCAGTGTGCCGAACACCAGGTGGCCGGTTTCCGCGGCGGTCAGCGCCAGGCGGATGGTTTCCAGGTCACGCAGTTCGCCGACCAGGATGATGTCCGGGTCCTCACGCAGTGCCGAACGCAGCGCTTCGTTGAAGCCGTGCGTATCGCGGTGCACTTCGCGCTGGTTGATCAGGCACTTCTGCGAGGTGTGCACGAATTCGATCGGATCCTCGACGGTGAGGATATGGCCGTATTCGTTCTTGTTGATGTAGTCGATCATCGCCGCCAGCGTGGTCGACTTGCCCGAACCGGTCGGGCCGGTCACCAGGATCAGGCCCTGCGGTTGCTGGATCACCTCGCGGAACAGCGGCGGGCAGGCCAGGTCTTCCAATGTCAGCACTTCGGACGGAATGGTACGGAACACCGCACCGGCGCCACGGTTCTGGTTGAACGCATTGACACGGAAGCGCGCCAGCGACGGGATCTCGAAGGAGAAATCGACTTCGAGGAATTCCTCGTAATCGCGGCGCTGCTTGTCGGACATGATGTCGTACACCAGCGCGTGGACCTGCTTGTGGTCCAGGGCTGGAATGTTGATCCGGCGAACATCACCGTCCACGCGGATCATCGGCGGCAGGCCTGCGGACAGATGCAGGTCGGACGCTTTGTTCTTTACGGAAAACGCCAAGAGCTCGGCGATATCCATGAGCGGCTACTCCCCAATAACGGCTTCGACTGGAAGGATCTTTCCCCGGGCGGCAGTATAGCCTCCTGATTGAACGGAACGCGTTACGTGGCCACTCCCCTGCCCCAGATCCTGAGCAACCTGCACAACGCCGCCGCTGCCGCCGGGCGGCCACCGCCGCGCCTGCTGGCGGTGTCCAAGACCCAGCCGGCCGAGGCCGTGGCTGCGCTTGCCGCGCAGGGCCAGACCGCGTTCGGCGAAAACTACGTGCAGGAAGCGCTGGCCAAGATGCAGGAACTGCAGCCGCTGGGCCTGGAATGGCACCTGATCGGCCACCTGCAGTCGAACAAGGCCGAACCGGTGGCCACGCACTTCGACTGGGTGCAGAGCGTGGACCGGCCCAAGCTGGTCGCCGCGCTGGCCCGCTACCGCCCCGCTGAACGCGGCCCGCTGAACGTACTCATCCAGGTCAACATCGATGACGAGTCGAGCAAGCACGGCTGCGCGCCGGACGACGTGGACACGCTGGCGGCAACCATCGCCGCCGAGCCGAACCTGCGCCTGCGCGGCCTGATGGCGATTCCTGCGCCGTGGCCCGACGCCGAGCGCCGGCGCGACGCGTTCGTGCGCATGCGCACACTTTTCGAGGCGCTGGCTGCCGCTCATGCCCAGGTGGACACCCTGTCGATGGGCATGAGCAGCGACTACGCTGAAGCGATCGCCGAAGGTGCCACCCTGGTGCGCATCGGTACCGCCCTGTTCGGCGCGCGTCCGCGCCCGGCCTGATTCCAAGGAGATTCCCATGGCAGCTGATTCCATCACCTTCATCGGCGGCGGCAACATGGCCCGCAGCCTGATTGCCGGCCTGATCCGGCAGGGCGTGCCGGCCGCGCACATCCACGTGGCCGAACCGGTGGCCGAACTGCGCGAAAAGCTGGCTGCCGATTTTGGCGTGCCGACCCACGACAACGCGGCCGCTGCGGCGGCGCAGGGCAACACGTGGCTGCTGGCGGTGAAACCGCAGGTGCTGCGCGAGGTCTGCCAGTCACTGCAGGTGTTGGCGCAGGCACAGGAGCCGTTGGTGATCTCGATCGCCGCCGGCATCACCAGCCCGCAGCTGCAGCGCTGGTTGGGTGGCACGCTGCCGGTGGTGCGCGCGATGCCCAACACCCCGGCCCTGCTCGGCGCCGGGGTCACCGGCCTGTATGCCACGCCAGCGGTGGATGCGCAGCAGCATGCGCAGGCCGAACGCGTGCTGGCCAGCGCGGGACGCACGGTGTGGATCGACGCCGAAGCGCAGATGGATTCGGTCACCGCCGTATCCGGCAGTGGCCCGGCCTATGTGTTCCTGCTGGCCGAAGCAATGGAAGCGGCCGGCATCGCACAAGGCCTGCCTGCAGAAGCGGCGCGCACGCTGGTGGTGCAGACACTGCTGGGCGCCTCGCGCATGCTGGACGAAGCCGGTGAAAGCCCAGCCGAACTGCGGCGCCGGGTGACCTCACCCAACGGCACAACCCAGGCGGCGATCGAAAGCTTCCAGGCAGGTGGGTTTGAAGCGTTGGTGGAAAAGGCACTGCGTGCCGCGCAGGTGCGTGGGCAGGAACTGTCTGCCGCCAATGATTGAAACAAGTGTGCCGACCAACGGTCGGCACCCACCGCCATCCACGCATGCGTGGATCTACGTGCCCAGCCTGGCCATGACGAAATCAACGAAACACTGCAGCCGCGGTCGGGGGCGACGGTCGGGCAGGTAGATCAGGTGCATCGGCCGTGGCTCGGGCAGATAGTCGCGCAGCAGTGGCTTCAATCGTCCCGCTGCGATTTCACCGGCAAGCAGCGCGGTCGGCTGCAGCACCAGGCCTGCGCCCGCCACGGCTGCTTCGCGGAGCGCGTAACCGTCATTGCTGGTCAACCGCGCTTCCCAATCGACCTGTTCGCCATTGGCCAGCTGCCAACCGTGACCGCCGCGCCAGGCCAGGTGGCTCAGGCAATCATGTCCTTCAAGATCGGCGGGCGTGCGCGGCGTACCACGGCGGCGCAGGTACGACGGTGATGCACACAGACTCATCGCATACGGCGGCAGCGGCCGCGCCACCAGTTCCTGCGACGGCAGCGGACCGACGCGGATGGCTGCATCGAAGCCATCCTCGATCAGGTCGATGCGGCGATTGCTCAGGTCCAGCTCGATGTTCAGCAGCGGCTGTGCCCGCAGCAGATCGCTCAACACGGGAGCCAGCACGCAGCTGCCCCAGGTGGTCGGCGCACTGACCCGCAACAGCCCGCGTGGCTGCACCTGCAGCCCGGCCACGTCCGCCTCGGCCTGCTGCACCTGTTCCAGCACCTGCCGGCAACCGGCCAGGTAGGCAGTGCCGGCTTCGGTCAGGCGTTGGCGACGGGTGTTCCGCTGCAGCAGCGCGGTGCCCAGGTGCGCTTCCAGCTGCTGGATGTACTTGCCGACCATCACCGCCGACACCTGCAGGTGGCTGGCGGCAGCGGAAAAACTACCGTGCTCGGCCACGGCGACGAAGGCCTGCATGCAGCGCAAGGTATCCATTGCAAATCCATGGTTAGGAATATGCGAATCATAAGCCACTTACCAAACCAACCGGTGACAGCGCAGACTGCATCCATCCCCTCTCGCAAGGAGCTGTCATGAAGATTCTTCTCGTCGGTGCCAGCGGCACCCTCGGCCAGGCGGTCGCCCGCCACCTGGGCCAGCAGCACGACATCCTCGCTGCCGGCCGCCACAGCGGCAGCCTGCGCGTGGACCTCACCGACGACGCCAGCGTGCGCGAACTGTTCGCGCAGACCGGCCCGGTCGATGCGGTGATATCCACCACCGGCAAGCTGCATTTCGGCCCGTTGCAGCAGATGACACCCGAACAGTTCAACGTCGGCCTGCAGGACAAGCTGCTCGGCCAGGTACGCCTTGCACTGGCCGCGCAGCACCATCTCAACGCTGGCGGCTCGATCACCCTGACCAGCGGCATCGTCAGCGCGCAGCCGATCCGCGATGGCGCCAATGCCACCGCCGTCAACCATGCACTGGAAGGTTTCGTGCGGGCGGCGGCGCTGGAACTGCTGCCGCGCGGGCTGCGCATCAACGTGGTCAGCCCGAACGTGCTGGTGGAATCGATGGAAGCCTACGGCCCCTACTTCCCCGGCTTTGAAGCAGTAACCGCACAGCGCGCGGCACTGGCCTTCCAGCGCGCGGTGGAAGGCATTCAGAGCGGCGAAACCATCACCGTCTGGTAACGAGCGTGCCGACCAAGGTCGGCACCCACCAGCACGGTCAGCCCCAGCGCATCGGGCCGTCGCCGCGCTCGCCGAGCACGTCATCCGGGTTGGCCAGGCGGCAACGCTTCAGTGACAGGCAACCGCAGCCGATGCAGCCGGTCAGCTCGTCGCGCAGCAGCTGCAGCATGTGGATGCGTTCCTCCAGTTCCACCTGCCAGCGTGCCGACAGCTTGGCCCAGTCGGCCTTGGTCGGCGCCCGCCCCTGCGGCAGGCTCTCGAACGCACGTGCCACAGCTTCCAGCGGCATGCCCACGCGTTGCGCCACGCGGATCACCGCCAGCCGGCGCAGCACGTCGCGGGCGTAGCGGCGCTGGTTACCCGACGTGCGCAGGCTGCTGATCAATCCCTTGCGCTCGTAAAAATGCAGCGCAGAGACGGCCACGCCGCTGCGACGGGCGACATCGCCGACGCTCATGTCCTGTGCCAGCATCGATTGACCTCAACTTTGGTTGAGGTGGCATGCTGCTACCATCGCCGCCAGATGACAAGCGCGGCCCGTCCGCCCCCGCAGGAACCCGATGCCCTCCCCCGCTGCCACGGCCGATCCGGTCGATTCCTCCATCCTGTCCGCGCGCTACCGCGCCACCACCCTGGGCATGGTCGCCCTGGTCTCCCTGCATGCCTTCGAGGCACTGGCGGTGGCCGCAGCAATGCCGACCGTGGCCGAGGCCCTGGACGGCCTGCGCTTGTATGCGTTGGCCTTCGGCGGCACCTTGGCCACCAGCGTGATCGGCATGACCCTGGCCGGCCGCTGGGCCGACCGCCACGGCCCCGCACGCCCGCTATGGTGGGGCCTGGCCTGCTTCGTGCTGGGCCTGCTGCTGGCGGGCTTCGCCCTGCGCATGGGCATGCTGGTGGCCGGACGCCTGCTGCAGGGCCTGGGCGCAGGCGCCATTTCGGTGTCGCTGTATGTGATGGTCGGCCGGACCTATCCCGAGCATCTGCGGCCGAAGGTCTTCGCCGCGTTCTCTGCCGGTTGGGTGGTGCCGTCGATGATCGGCCCCGCGCTGAGCGGTGTGATCGTGCAGCATCTTGGCTGGCGCTGGGTGTTCCTGGCGGTGCCGCTGCTGGCGATACCGGCCGGCCTGCTGCTGCGACCGGCGCTGGCGCGCATGCAGGCTGCAGCCACGGATGTTGCCGATGATGGCCGCGGCAACATCGTGCGCTGGGCCAGCGGCGCCTCCCTGGCTGCCCTGCTGCTGTATCTGGGCGGGCAACAACAGGGCGTACCTGCACTGCTGTGCATCAGCGTGGCGATGCTGGCGCTGCTGTTCTGCGTGCATCGCCTGTTGCCCGCCGGCACCCTGCGCCTGCGCCGTGGCCTGCCCAGTGTGATCGCATTGCGTGGTGTGGCCGCTGCCGCGTTCTTCGCCTGCGAGGCCTACCTGCCCCTGCTGCTGCAGCGCGAGCGTGGGCTGTCACCCAGCTGGGCCGGTGCCGTGCTGAGCCTGGGCGCGCTGGGCTGGTTCACCGGCTCGTGGCTGCAGGGTCACCAGCAGCGCGGCTGGTCGCGGCAGCAACTGCTGCGCGTGGGCACACCGCTGATGACCGTGGGCATCGGCGCGACGCTGGCGGTGCTGTTCACTGCGGTGCCACTGCCGGTCGCCCTGGTCGGCTGGACACTGACCGGCTTCGGCATGGGCATGATCTACGCCAGCCTGTCGGTGCTGACGCTGTCACTGTCACCACCACACGAACAGGGTGCGAACACCTCGGCCCTGCAGTTGAGCGAAGCATTGTCGGTGACCACCGCACTGGCGGTATCCGGCGCGCTGTTCGCACTGTTCGTGGAAAGCGCCCCGCATACCGGTTACATCCTGTGCCTGGCCATCACCCTGGGCCTGGCGGTGTTCGCCACGGTGATCGCACGTCGCGTGTAGACGCCCCGGAGAGCGTCCCGTTACGGCCTCGCCACCGTACCCACTTCATCGATGTCCTGGTGCAGGATGCGGCGCACTTCCAGCACTGCCTGCGGCGTCTCCTGCACGCTGTGGCCGGAGATGATCACCTTCTCCGACAACGCGCCCGGCAGGTGCGAGCTCCAGTAAGGCACCAGCCCATCGTCGGATTTCTCCACCGGCAGTTCCGGTTTGCGCTGGGCGATGATGGAGTGGTACTTCAGGCCCGGCGTGATCGGCAGCTGCGCAGCGGCTTTCACGAACGGGTCGCTGGCCTTGAGGTTGTCGATGCTGTTGGGAATCTTCGGCTTGGCCGTGCCATCCGCCTGCTGCTCGGCCTGTGCCAGTGCCAGGAACACATCCTCGAACTTGCCGAGGATGGTCAGCGGCAGGCGCACCAGGCGGCCGATCAGGCGGCCGACCTTGTTGCCGGCGATGTCCGTGCCCTGGTGCGGGGCGGCGATGAAGATCGCACGCTCCACGTTCGGTTCGGCCTTGAAGTGCAGCAACGGACCCAGCTTGGACTGCACCCGCTTCAGGCGTTCGCCCTTCAGGTTGTAGTTGGCGAGCAGATCATTCCACAGCACATCGCCCGAGTCGCTGACCAGCAGGCGCGCCAGCACGCCGCCCATGCTGTGGCCGATGTAGACCATGTCCTTCGAGGCGCGCGTGCTGCCGTTGGGGTCGAAGTGCTGCAACGTGTCGTTGAATGCGTTGGCGATCTCGTAGCGGTTCAGCGCGATCGGCGCATTGGTCGGGTAGTACACCTGCCACACCTGGAACTGCTGGCGCAGTTCGGGGTCACCCATGATCTCGTTGGCCAGGTTCACCCACGCTTCCGGGCTGCTGCCCAGGCCATGCAGCATGAAGATGATGCGGCGGTTCGGATCCCACGGCTGCATCAGGTAGATGTGCGGCTCGCCGATGCCCTCGCTCATGCCGAACAGGGTACGCAGCGACTGCGTGGCGAACCCGCTCTGCGCCAGCCACAGACCGTAGGCGGCGGTGAAGTTGCCCGCCAGCGGCACCTCTTCGCCATGCAGGGTGATGCGCTCGGTGGCCTCGGGCGAATAGCCATCCAGCAGCACCTGGCGGGTGCGCATCACGTCTTCCAGCGTGTTGCCTTCAAAACGCAGCAATGCCGTGACGTTGATCGAGGACATCTCGCTGTACTCGGGCACCGAATCATCGTGCTGGTGGCGGCGTCCGCGGCGGACGCCCTCCTCCTGCTCGTCCTTGGTGGCCTGCGCCTGTGCCGTTTCGGCCTTGGCCCCTTCCGCGGCGACGGCAGGCACCACCAGTTTCGGCGGGTCCATCACCATCACCAGCTCGGCGCCGAAACCATCGCGGCGATAGGTGCTGCGCATGCCGACGAAGCTGACGGTACCGGCCGGCACCAGCTGCTTGGGGATGCTTTTCAATGAAAGGCGCTGGAAATCGGAAGCCAGCGTCCAGCTGCCCGCCGATACCGGCTTGGTGTAGTCCTCGCCGGCCAATGCTGCGGCACGGGCACGCGCGAACAACACCACGGCGGCCTTCTCGGCAGCATAGTTGTAGTAATCGCGTACCTGCGTCTGCCGATCCTCGAACGCGCGATCGGAGGGCGAGCGTCCGCTGTAGAACAGATAGGCATAGCCATAGCGCGCCGCCTCCAGCCACGCATCCAGCGCTGCATCGCTCATCGGCGGTTCGTTGGCCGCCTGCTTCTTCGGCGTCAATGCCAGAGCGGCCTTCACCCACAGCTCGGACAGCGTCGACAACCGCTGCTCGACGTTGAGGTCATCGGTCATCAACAGCGTGCTGCGGCAGACCAGGAAGTCCTTCTCGCACTGCGATTCGTCCAGCCCGGCCGCACTCAGCGTCTCGCGCGAGGCGGGGCTGAGCTTGCCGGTGTTGAGCACATCGGCGCGCTTGTTGACCAGGTAATCGCTGGACGCCACCTGCTTGACGGTGACCATCGCGCAGCCGCTGCCGCCCAGCAGCAGGAAAGCAGCCAACAACGCCGGCAGCGCGCGCTGCCAGCGGAACAGGATCATCGGGGTCATTGCTGCGGGTCCTGCTCGGTGCCAGGGATGCCCTGGCGGATCACGGTGGAGAAATCATCGTCGGGTGCCATCTTCAGCGCGCGCTCGGTGATGCGGCCCTTGGCATGCAGTTCGGCGTACGGCACGCCAGGCGTGAGCGCGCCCACCTCCTGCGCGTACTCGGCCAGGTAGCCCGAGGCCAGCAACCGGTAGTCCAGCGGCAGGCGCGGAGCGATATGCCGCGCCAGGTCGAAGACAATCGTGGTGCAGTTGCTGGTCAGCGTGTTGTAGAAGCCGGGCGTGGCATCAAGCTGGCGTGCCTGGTCGATGTAGGCAGCAAACAGGGTCTTGAGCTGGTTGCGGTCCATGCCGTGCAAGCGGTACAGGTAGACATCCTCGCCGCGCGCGTTGGTGCGCGTGCGGATGATGTCGGTTTCTTCGGACGCGACCAGCGTCATCTCGAACTTGCGGAAGAAGCCGCCCAATGCCGAGAACGATTCACCACGCTCCTTGCGGATTTCCAGCGAGAACACCAGATGGCGCCCGTCCTCGAATCCGAACGAGACCAGGGTGTGGGCGATCGCCGGGCCCATCCAGTACGACAGCACCAGGTCGGCCGAACGCAGCTGGTCCAGGTCGTAGCTGCGGCGCACCCAGCGCGCGTCGTAGTCGGTCTCGGTGCGCCAGGTGAAATCGCGCACGTTGTCCAGCACCACGTGGCGGCCATCGAAGGATTCCACGTGCAGGCGCTGCGCCACGTCATCGGCCCAGTCGCGGTCCTGGCGCGGGGTCAGCAGCAGCCACCACAGCCCCGCCAGCGCCAGAGCGCCGGCAAAGGCCGCCCACAGCCGGCGCGTGCCACGGCCGCGCGCCACCTGCCACGCCGCCCAGGCGGCGGCCAGCAGCCACAGCATCGCCGCGGTCACGCCCAGCCAGCCCGGCCCGGGCATCTGGTAGGTCAGCAGACCGGCCACCCACAGCGCCAGCAGCACCATCACACATCCTGTCATCCATCGTCCTGCGGCTTTCACTGGCATCCTGTCGGGGTCCCGGGGCGGCATAGTTAGCCACAAGCCGCCTCACGGCGACATCTACGACGGTTCAGGCTGGCGCCTGCGGGCGCATACTGGCGGTCCACCAAGGGTATACAGGGAGCGAGGATGGGCATTACCACCGTGGCCGGCGTCGCCGTGCAGGCGCAGCATCGGGCCAGCTGTCATTGCGGCACCGTCGAGCTGCTGCTGGACCTGCCCGAGGGCATCGTCGACCCGCGCCGCTGCGACTGTTCGATGTGCCGGCGCCGCGGCGCCATCGCCGCCAGCGTGGCCGAAGACGGGCTGCATATCGTGCGTGGGCAGGCCCATCTGCGCCTGTACCAGTTCAATACGCACGTGGCCGAGCACTACTTCTGCGACGTCTGTGGCATCTACACGCACCACCGCCGCCGCTCCAACCCGAACCAGTACGGCTACAACGTGGCCTGCCTGGAAGGCATCGATCCGTTCGCGCTGGGAACGATTCCGGTCAATGACGGGGTGAACCACCCCGCCGACCGCACCGGTTAGTGGCGGCTGCGCCGGGGCGGCGGCGCGATCTTCTGCCACGGGGCCATGCTGGCCCGGCCGACGCGCAACGGACGCTTCAACGGCGTTCGACGCGCGGGCATGTCCGCCGCAGGCGGCAGCGTCGCGGCGGGCAGCGCAGGGCGTGAGGGCCAGAGTCGGTCAAGCAACCACATGGCAGGTCTCCGTGGGGGACGGGGACGATCAACCCTACTGATGCCCGGGCCAAGACCGGGTGATGGCGCTGCGGCAGGAAGGTGACAGCCGACGCCCCTGCCCTCAGTGCACCGGCCGCGCCCTGCCCATCCGCCGTACCAGCACGAAGAACAGCGGCACCAGCACCACCGCCAGCACCGTTCCGGAGAGCATGCCGCCGATCACGCTCATGCCGATTTCACGCCGGCTGACCGCGCCGGCGCCGGTGGCCAACGCCAGCGGGATGACGCCTGCCACGAAGGCCAGCGAGGTCATCACGATCGGCCGCAGGCGCAGGCGCGCGCCCTGCAGTGCCGCTTCCACCGCTGAACTGCCGGCGCGGTAGCGTGCTTCGGCGAACTCCACGATCAGGATCGCGTTCTTTGCCGACAATCCAATCGTGGTCAGCAATCCCACCTGGAAGTAGATGTCATTGACGAAGCCCGCAGCCGTGGTCGCCAGAACCGTACCGATCACGCCCAGCGGAATCACCAGCACCACCGCTACCGGCACCGTCCAGCTCTCGTAGAGCGCGGCCAGGCACAGGAAGATGAAGGCAATCGAAGCGGCGTACAGGTACAGCGTCTGGTTACTGGCCAGTTGCTCCTGATAGGACAGCCCGCTCCATTGCAGATCGAACCCGGGTTGATCGGCCACCAGCGCCTGCATGCGCTGCATCGCTTCACCCGAGCTGCGCCCTTCCGCCGCGCTGCCCTGGATCTGCATCGCCGGCAGGCCGTTGAAGCGCTGCTGCAGCTGCGGCCCACGCGCCCAGTGGCTGCTGGCAAAGCTGGCGAACGAGGCCATCTGACCGTTGCCACCGCGCACGTACCACTGGCCGATGTCGTCGGGCACGCTGCGGTAAGGCTGGTCGCCCTGCATGTAGACACGCTTGACCCGGCCGCGATCCAGGAAATCATTGATGTAGCTGCCACCCCAGGCGGCAGACAGCGTGGAATTGATGTCGGCCTGTGCCAGGCCCAGCGCGCTGGCCTGGGCGTGGTCGATGTTCAGCCGCAGCTCGGCCTTGTCGCCCAGCCCGTTCAATCGCACGGAGGTCAGTCCGTCGTCTTCGCCGGCCGCGCGTACCACCTGCTCCTGCGCGGCCTGCAACGCCACGCGTCCGGCCGCGCTGGTGTCCTGCAGCCACAGTTCGAAACCGCTGGACTGCCCGAGGCCGCGCACTGCCGGCGGCGCCAGCACGTTGACCTTGGCATCGGGCAGCTTGCGGAAATAGGCATTGGCGCGCGCGATGATCGCCGCTGCGGTGTTGTCGCCCTTGCGCTCGTCCCAGGGCTTGAGTGCCAGGAAGCCCTGCCCCGCATTCTGGCCGGTACCGGCGTTGTTACGACCGACCACCACGAACACCACGTCCAGGTTCTGCTTCTCGTGCTCCATGAAGTAACGGCTGATCTGCTCGCCCAGCGCCTCGGTGCGCGCCATCGGCGTGCCTTCCGGCGTGGAGAACTGGAAGGTCACCTGGCCCTGGTCCTCCACCGGCAGGAAGCCGGTGGGCATGCGCGCGTACAAGGCAATCATGGCGATCACCAGCAGCAGATAGAACGCCATCCAGCGCCGCGGACGTGACACCACGCCACCGAGCTTGCCCTGGTAGGCCGACTGGCTGCGTTCGACGCCACGGTTGAACGCGGCGAAGAAGCGCCCCGGTGGCTTCTGCGCCGACGAGGGCTTGAGCAGGGTCGCGCACAGCGCCGGTGTCAGGGTCAGCGCGACCAGCGCCGACAACGCCATGGCCGATGCAATCGTGATCGAGAACTGCCGGTAGATGATGCCGGTGGAACCGCCGAACAGCGCCATCGGCAGGAACACCGCACCGAGCACCACGGTGATGCCGATCAGCGCACCGGTGATCTCGCCCATCGACTTCTCGGTTGCCTCGCGTGGCGGCAGATGCTCTTCGTGGATGATGCGTTCCACGTTCTCCACCACCACGATCGCGTCATCGACCAGCAAGCCGATGGCCAGCACCATCGCAAACAGCGTCAGGGTGTTGATGGTGAAACCGGCCACCGCAAGGACGCCGAAGGTACCCAGCAGCACCACCGGCACCGTGATCGCAGGAATCAGGGTGGCGCGCAGGTTCTGCAGGAACAGGAACATCACCACCACGACCAGTACGATCGCCTCGATCAGGGTGTGGATGACCCCTTCGATGGAGACCCGTACGAACGGCGTGCTGTCGCGTGGATAGGCCACCTGCAGCCCGGGCGGGAACGTAGGCCGCAACCGTTCAAGCTCGGCGCGTACCGCATCGGCAGTGGCCAGCGCGTTGGCGCCGGAGGCCAGGGTCACCGAGAAACCCGCAGCCGGATAGCCGTTGAGGAAGCTGCTGGTCTGGTAATTCTCCGCGCCGATCTCGACCCGCGCCACGTCGCCCAGGTGCACCGCCGCGCCGCTGGGCAGCGTGCGCAGGATGATCGCGCGGAACTGTTCCGGAGTCTGCAGGCGCGACTGCGCGGTGACGGTGGCATTGAGGCTCTGCGTCGCACTGGACGGCAACGCCCCCAGTTCACCGGCAGTGACCTGGGTGTTCTGTGCCTGGATCGCGCTGCGCACATCCGACGGCATCAGGTCGTAGGCACGCAGCTTGTGCGGATCCAGCCACACCCGCATCGCATAGGCCGAACCGAACACATTGATCTCGCCGACGCCGGCAATGCGGCTGATCGGGTCCTGCACGTTGCTGACCAGGAAATCGGAAACGTCTACCCGCTCCATGCGCCGGCTGGTGTCGTACAGCGAAACCACCATCAGCGAGTCGCCCTGCGACTTGGCCACGGTCACGCCCTGCTGCTGCACTTCCTGCGGCAGGCGGTTGATGGCCTGGTTGACGCTGTTCTGCACCTGTACCTGGGCGATATCGGGGTTGGCGCTCTGGTCGAAGGTGACCGTGATCCGCGCCTGTCCCGAAGACGAACTGGTGGAGGAAAAATACAGCAGGTGGTCGATGCCCTTGATCTGCTGTTCGATCACCTGGGTGACGCTGTCTTCCACCGTCTGTGCAGACGCGCCGGTGTAGTTGGCGGTGATGTTGACCTGCGGCGGTGCGATGTCCGGGTACTGCTCGACCGGCAGCTGGGTCACCGCAATCGTGCCGAACGCCATGATGCAGATCGCCAGTACCCAGGCGAATACAGGGCGGTGGATGAAGAAGCGCGGCAGCATGCGCTCAGTCCTTTCCGGCCGGCGCAGCCACGGGCGCCGTCTTCATCCGCACCAGCATGCCGTCGGCAAGGCCCTGCGCACCCGCCACCACCACCTGCTCGCCAGCGCTGATGCCATCAAGCACCAGCCACTGGTTGCCGACCGCGCGGGCGGTGCGGAAGGTACGCAGCCGCGCCTTGCCCTCCTTGTCGACCAGCCACGCCTGCGCCTCGCCCTTGGCACTGCGGTCCACCGCCGACTGCGGTACCAGCAGCGCCTGCTGCTGCGTGCCCTGGCCCACCTGCGCACGCACGTACATGCCCGGCAGCAGTTGCCCATCAGGATTGGGGAACTGCGCGCGCAGGGTGATGCTGCCGGTCTCCTGCTGCACATCGATGTCGGCAAATTCCAGCGTGCCCGGCAGCGGGTAGTCGGTGCCATCGGACAGGCGCAGCCGCACCGGCGCGATGTTGGCCTGCACGCCCCCCTCGGCAATGGCGCGACGCAGCGCCAGGTACTCGTTGCTGGACTGGGTGATGTCCACGTTCATCGGGTCGACCTGCTGGATCCGCGCCAGCGGATCGGCCTGGGCGGATGTCACCAGCGCCCCCGGGGTGAACAGCGCACGCCCGATGCGACCGGCAATCGGTGCGGTGACCGTGGCAAAACCCAGCCGCGTACTGGCGGTATCGCGCGCTGCCTGCGCAGCCTGCACGGCCGCAGCCGCCTGCTGGCCACTGGCGATGGCATCGTCCACGTCCTGGCGCGCGGCCAGCTGGTCCTTGCCCAGCGCCTGCATCCGCTGCGCCCGCAGGCGAGCGGTCACGGCGGCCGCTTCGGCGGTCCTGAGGTTGGCCTGCGCCTCGTTCAGGGCGGCCTGGTACAGCGCCGGCTCGATCTGGAACAGGGGCTGCCCGGCCTTCACCAGCTGCCCCTGCTCGAACAGGCGCTTCACCAACACCCCGTCCACCTGCGGGCGTACATCCGATTCCTGCGAGGCAATGGTGCGTCCCGGCAGTTCCTGCTGCAGCGCCAGCGTCTGGTTCTGCAGCGTCAGCACGGTCACTTCCGGCGTTGCCTTGCCTGGTTTGGATGCGTCCTTGCCGCAGCCGGCCAGCAGGGTAGCCAGGGCAAGCACCAGCAGCGGCCGGCGCCAGCCCGCGGCAGGCAGGGAGAAGTACGGAAGGGTCATCGGCAGCAGGTTCCACGCGCGGGGGGAGCGTTCGGCGCCGAATATAGAAGACAGCGCGCTGCGATCCAGCGAAAAACGCATGAAACATTTTTCATTTGCAGTGCACACCCGTGGTTGCGAGGATGCGCAGGTCCCAATCTGCAAAGTGGCCCATGCCGCGCGTACTCACCATCGAGGACGACCTTGTCACCGCGGAGGAAATCGCCACCGAGCTGCGCAGCCACGGCTTCGAGGTGGACCTGGCCAGCGACGGCAGCAGTGGCCTGGCTCTGGCACGTTCAGGCGACTACGCGGTGATCACCCTGGACCGCATGCTGCCCGGCATCGACGGGCTGGCCCTGGTCACCACGCTGCGCCATGAAGGCATCGCCACGCCGGTGTTGATGATCAGTGCGCTGTCGGACGTGGATGAACGCGTGCGCGGCCTGCGCGCAGGTGGCGACGACTACCTGACCAAGCCGTTCGCCTCCGATGAAATGGCCGCCCGCGTGGAAGTGCTGATCCGGCGCCAGGGCCAGGCCGCTGCCAGCGACAAGGTGCTGCGCGCTGGCGACCTGGAACTGGACCTGATGAGCCGCTCGGTACGCCGTGGCGGCCAGGAGATCAACCTGCTGCCGACCGAGTTCAAGCTGCTGGAATTCCTGGTTCGCAATGCCGGCCAGGTGGTCACCCGCACCATGTTGTTCCAGGAAGTCTGGGGCTACCACTTCGATCCGGGCACCAACCTGATCGACGTGCATATCGGCCGGGTGCGCAAACGCATCGAACAACCCGGCCGGCCGCAGCCGATCTTGACCGTACGTGGAACCGGTTATGTCTTCGACGCGCAGTCCTGACCATTGGCGCTCATCCAGCAGCCGCCTGCTGGGCCTGTACTGCATCCTGTTCGTGGCCTGGTCCAGCCTGCTGCTGGGCGTGATGTACTGGCGCATCTCGGACTATCTGAACGACCTGACCGAATCGGGCCTGCAGCAGCGCGCCCATCTGTTCATGAGTTTCGACGGCCCAGCGCTGGATGACGCGCTGCGCGACAGCCAGCGCTTCGACCTGCACCAGGTGTATACGTACGGGCTGTTCGACAAGGCCGGCGTGGCGATGGCGGGCCCGCTGACGGCCATCCCCGAAGGACTGCCGCTGGATGGCAACTCGCATCAGGTAGCGGGTTGGACGCTGGTCGATGGCCGCCACGAGAGCGGTGGCAGCGCGCTCGGCGTGGTGACCCGGGATGGCCGGACACTGGTGTTCGTGCGCCAGAACGGCAAGCTGATGGCGGTCAACAGCATCATCCTCGATGCACTGCTGTGGGGCGTGTCACTGACCGTCATCCCCGGGCTGGTGGGCTGGCATCTGCTGCGCCGGCGCCCATTGAAGCGGATCCAGCAGATCGAAGCGGCCACCAACCGCATCATTGCCGGCGACCTCGGGCAACGCCTGCCGGTATCCAACCGACGCGATGAGATCGATCGGCTGTCGAGCATCGTCAATGCCATGCTGGAACGCATCGAACAGCTGATGACCGAGGTCAAAGGCGTGTGCGACAGCATCGCGCATGACCTGCGCACACCGCTCACGCGCCTGCGTGCACACCTCTACCGCATGCGCGTGGGCCTGGACGAGCACGACCCGCATGCGGGCCCGCTGGACAAGGCGCTGGCGGAGACCGACATGCTGATGGCGCGCTTCGCCGCCCTGCTGCGCGTGTCCGAGCTGGAAAGCCACCAGCGCCGTTCGGCCTTCGACGAGGTCGGCATCGCCGACCTGCTGCAGGAGCTGCACCAGTTCTACCTGCCGTTGGCCGAAGAGAAGCAACAGGATCTGCAGCTGCAGGTGGCGCCGCAGATCGGCATGCTGCGCGGCGACCGCGAACTGCTGTTCGAAGCGGTGGCCAACCTGCTGTCCAACGCCCTGCAGTTCACGCCTGCGCACGGGCGCATCCTGCTGCGCGCGGTGGACGACCACGGCGCGCCCCGGATCGATGTGATCGACAACGGGCCGGGCATCCCGCCGCAGGACCGCACCTTGATCTACCAGCGCTTCTTCCGCGGCAGCAGCAGCGCCGGGCAAGGGCCCGGCTTTGGCTTGGGGCTGTCGATCGTGGCCGCCATTGCCGGGCTGCACGGCTTCCGTGTCCGCGCCGGCAGCGCGCCCGGCGGCGGTGCCTGGATGAGCATCCGGGGCGCCGCAGACGTCCTGCCCTGAAGCCGGACTCATCACCGGCAAGTGCATTTAGGAATCATTTGTATTTGGAAGCGGGCATCCGGATAATCCGCCGTCACCGCCCTTCCCGGATTCCCCACGATGCCCGCCCTGCCGTCGCGCCGCCCGCTGCTGTACGCGCTGTTCCTGCCCACCCTGCTGGCGTCGGCCATCGCCCAGGCCCAGGACGGCACTGCGGCCCGGACCCTGGACAAGGTGACCGTGGTGGCCGAGCGCGCCAGCACCGCGACCAAGACCGACACCGCCCTGACCGAGACGCCGCAGGCGATCAGCGTGGTCACCCAGCAGCTGTTCACCGATCGCGGCGCACACAACCTGCAGGAAGTGCTGCGCTACAGCGCCGGTGTCACCGCTGACGCCTGGGGCCTGGACACCCGCAATGACGCCAGTTCGGTACGCGGCCTGGACCCGGTGCAGTACCAGGATGGCCTGCGCCGCAGCTACGGCTTCAGCCCGCTGGCACGCCCGGAGGTATACGGCCTGGAACGGGTGGAAGTGCTGCGCGGCCCGTCATCGGTGCTGTACGGAGCGGGCGCCACCGGCGGCATCATCAACGCGATGAGCAAGCGCCCGACCTTCGGCGCCGCCAGCGGTGAGTTCGGCCTGCAGCTGGGCAGCTTCGATCGACGGCAGCTGCAGGGCGACATCGGCGGTGCGCTGAATGACGACGCCACGATTGCCGGGCGTTTGGTCGGTCTGGTCCGCGAATCGAACATGCAGACCGATGTCCTCAAGGACGACCGCGTGTATCTGGCACCCTCGATCAGCTGGCGCGGTGAACGCAGTACGTTGACCCTGCTGGCCAGCTACCAGCACGACAAGACCGGCTCCAGCCAGCAGTTCCTGCCGCTGGCCGCCACCCTGCACGCAGCGCCCGGTCGCCGCCTGGATCCGACCACCTTCATCGGCGATGCCGGTTTCGACCGCATCGATTCGCGCGTGTACAGCCTGACCGCCCTGTTCGATCATCGCTTCAACGATGCGGTCAGCCTGCGCTCGGCGGTGCGCTACATCGACGGCAAGACCACCCTGCAGCAGTTGTATGTGGACAGCTACAGCAACCCGGAAAACCCCTTCATCGATGCCGACCGGCGCGTGGTCAACCGCACCGCCTACGGCACGCAGCCGGACATCCAGGTGATCAGCGCCGACAACGCGGTGCAGTTCGACTTCGCCACGGGCGCCTTCCAGCACCTGCTGCTGGCCGGCGTGGACTACAGCCAGTACAAGGAGCAGCTGCAGCGGCTGGATGCCACCGGCACGCCCATCGACGTCTACGCACCGGTATCGACCGCCCCGACGGTACGTGGCTGGGAGCGCCAGCCGGACCAGGAGTCTTCCCAGCTGGGCGTATATGTGCAGGACCAGATCCGCTGGGCTGATCGCGTGTCGCTGGTGCTGGGTGCGCGTCGCGACCATGCTCGTTCGAAGACCGAAGGCCAGCCCAGCCAGACCGACGATGCCACTACCTACCGTGCCGGACTGATCGGCGACGTCGGCGGCGGCGTATCGCCGTACCTGAGCTACAGCGAATCGTTCCTGCCGGTGTCCGGCCAGGATCTGTTCGGCAATGCCTTCAAGCCGATGCGCGGACGCCAGGCCGAAGGTGGCATCAAGTGGCAACCGGCCCGCAACATGCTGTTGACCCTGGCCGCCTACCGCATCACCGAGACCAACCGCCAGACCAACGATCCGGACAACGTTCTGAACGTCGTCCAGACCGGCCAGATCCGTTCCAAGGGCGTGGAGCTGGAGGGCCAGTTCCAGTTCGCCAACGACCTTACGGTCACTGCGGCTTACGCGCGCAACGAAGCCGAAGTCAGCCGCAGCAACTTCGCACTGGAAGTGGGCGAACGCCTGAACGACACCCCGCAGGACCTGGCCTCGGCCTGGGTGTCCAAGGGCTTCCAGCTGGATGACGCCGCACGAATGAAACTCGGCCTGGGTGTCCGCCATGTCGGCAACACGGTGTCGCTGGGCAACGGCGGCCGCGTCATCACCCCCAGCTACACCCTGGCCGATGCGCTGGTGGAAGTGCAGGTGACCAACTGGACCTGGGCCTTGAACATCACCAACCTCACCGACAAGCGTTACTACGCGCCGTGCCGCACCTTCGGCGATTGTTTCGCCGGCTACCCGCGCGTGGTCACCGGCACCATCAGCTATCGGTTCTGAGCACGGCAACGGCCGGCGACCGCCGCAGCAGCACATGCAGCAGCAGGGAGCTGCCGGCGGTCAGCGCCGACAACACGTGCAGCAGCTGCGCCAGCGCTTCGCCGCTGGCGCGCTGCAACTGCAGCGACGTTGACCCAGGCAGCAGCGGCTGGGCCGAATGCAGCGCACCGGTAGCCAGATAAACCGCGGCCTTGCCCACTGCCGGAGCGGATGCGCCCGGCAGGCGTTGACCGATGAGCGTCGCCAGCAATGCAGTCACCGCAGCAAGTGCGATGCCCTCGCCCGCTACCCGCACCGTGCCGAAGATTCCCGCCGCCATGCCCGCGCGTTGCACCGGCACTACGCTGACCGACAACCCGTCCATCAAGCCCCATGGCAATGCGGTGCCTGTACCGATCAGCACCAGCAGCGGGATCCATTGCGCCGGCAATGGATGTGCCGCCTGCCGCGACAGCAGATACAGCCCCAGCGCGCAGAGCAGCAACCCAGCCACACACAGGCGCGTGCTTCCCAGCCGGACGGCCCAGCGCGCAGCCAGCAGTGGCAGCACCAGCATCGGCGCGGACAGCGCCAGCATCTGCACGCCAACGGTGGCGACGCTCTGGCCATGCACGCCCAGCAACTGCAACGGCAGGACCACCAGCAGCACCACGTAGCCGAAGCAGGTTGCCACCGGCAGCAGCTGCACACCGACGAATGCCCGCTGTGCGAACAGCGAAAGATCGAGCAACGGCGCCGGCTGCCTGCGCTCGATCAGCACGAACGATGCCGCCAGCAACACGGTCGCCAGCAATGCCCATCGCACCCGCGCTGCGTACAGGCCGAATTCGCCCAGCCACAACAGCGCCAATGTCAGCATGCTCAGTGTCAGGCTGAAAGCCAGCATGCCCGATACGTCCAGCTGCGCAGCCTGCCCGCGGCTCTCCGGCAGCACGCGGGCTGCCAGCGTGCACGCCAGCAGAGCCAGTACACCTCCGGCGGCAAACACGCTTCGCCAGCCCAGCGCCTCAAGCAGTACGCCTGCAAGTAGTGGCCCCAGCGCCAGGCCGGCACCGAAGGTCGTGCCCAGCAGGGCAAACACGCGCGTGCGGGCCTGGCCGTGCCACGCCTGCGCCAACGCGGCGCTGCCCGACGCCAATGCCGCCGCAGCGCCCACTCCTTGCAACCCGCGCGCCAGGTCCAGCCAGAACAGATCCGGCGCAAGGCAGACGAACATCGTCGCCAATGCGAAGCCGCCGCTGCCCAGCAGGAACAGGCGGCGCCGCCCATAGCGGTCTGCCAGCCCACCTGCCGCCAACAGCAGGCTGCCGAATCCGAGCATGAAGGCGTTGGTCACCCAAGCCAGCGAAGCGGGCGAACTGGCCAACTGGATGGCCAACACCGGCACCGCGACAGCGCCGGCCGAGAACGACAATGGCAACGCGAGCGCGGCCAGACACACCGACAACAGGGCCCAGCGCCGTTGCGCGGAGTGGGAATCGGTCAGAAAACGGGCCATCGCGGCCTCCTGCAAACGGGGCCATTGATGATGAACACGCCGCGATCCGGGAAAAACAGGCCCGCAGGCGTTTGATTACAGCCAGATGTTCCGCAATCATTCCGCCATGGACTCCATTTCCGCACTGCTGGCCTTCGTCCGCACCGCCGAGGCCGGCAGCATTGTCGGTGCCGCCCGGGTGCTGGGCCTGTCCGCTTCCGCAGTGGGCAAGCGGATCGCCCGCCTGGAGCAGGACCTGGGTACGCGACTGTTCCACCGCACCACGCGCCGCATGCACCTCACCGACGAAGGCGACCTGCTGCTGCAGCGCTGCCGCCGGGCATTGGATGAACTATCCGAGGCCCAGGCTGATCTTGCGCAACGCCAATTCGCTCCGCGCGGCCTGCTGCGGATTGGCCTGCCCACCATCGGCTACCGTTTTCTGCTGCCGGTGCTACCCGGCTTCCAGCAGCGCTACCCGCAGGTGCAGTTGGAACTTGATTTCAATGACCGCCTCGTGGATGTAGTCAGCGAAGGGCTGGATGCGGTGATACGCAGCGGTGAACTGGCCGATTCCAGCCTGATGTCGCGTCGCCTCGGCAGCTTCCACTTCGTGCTGTGCGCAGCGCCGGTGTACCTGCGAACACACGGCTGGCCACAGTCGCTGCCGGAACTGCGTTCACTGCAGGCGGTGCGTTTCCGCTTCCCGACCACCGGCACGCTGCAGCCCTGGAGCCTGCCCGGCGTGAATGGCGATGCCGGCGCTGCTTTGGCTACGGCAATGACCTGCAACAACATGGAAGCGCTGCTGGCCGCGGCGATCGGTGCCATGGGCGTGGCCTGGATGCCTGATTTCCTGGCGGCCGAAGCACTGGCCGATGGCCGGCTGCAGCAGGTGCTGCCGATGCTGGAACGGCAGCACGGACAATTCTCACTGCTGTGGCCGGGCAATCGCCACCCCAGCGCGCGCTTGCGGGTGTTCATCGATTACACGGCCGAACATCTGTTCGCCCGTCCCCGCTGAGCAGACAGATGCACCGCCCGCCGCCGCTCCCCATGCACGACGCGCATTGCCACCCCCGAGGCAAGCGCCATCAGCGCACTCGTGGCTGACCACGAACAGGCGGCGGGCGATGCGGGTTGGCGTACCGGACAACTCTGGGACTGACCGGCGGATCATTGTGATCCCCACACATCGCCCACCACGGACAGCGGGTCACGAGATCCGCAGGCGCCATCCGTGCGCCTGCCGATCACGTGCCAGAGTTGATTGTGGGACGCCAATCCCAGCCGGCCGATGATGGCCGACGGGGGCATGCTGATTGCTGTCGCCGGGGCGGTATGTAGGGGTTGTCCGCGCCCGCGCCTCAGGCTTGCCGCAGGTGCGATTTCCAACGGCAGAACTGCAGGACGAGTCACACTCCGCAGGCATGCACGACGCCGATCAGCGTCGCACCACTGCACGCAGCACAGATGCTCAGCTGGCAATCACGACACTACCGGTTGCGCTGCCATCGCCAGGAAATTCTGCAGCACCGGCGCAGGCGATTCCGGGCGCATGCAGAACTGCAACTCGAACGCAGCGTTGCCGCCATCCAGTGGTCGATAGACGATTTCTTCGGGACGGAACCCGGCCATGCTGGCCGGCACGATCGCCACGCCCGCTTCCACGGCCACCAGCGACAGCACTGCGTGCATGCCCTGCGCTTCCTGCACGACCCGTGGCGTGAAGCCGGCAGCAGTACACAGGCCCAGCACCTGCGCGTGGAAGCCGATGCCTTCGGCCGACGGCCATGAAACGAACGGCTCGTCCACCAGCGCGGCGACATCCAGCCGTGGCCGTGCGGCCAACCGATGCGCGCGCGGCAGGGCAATGGCCAGTCGATCATGGTCGAACGCCTGCAGATGCAGTTCTGCGGAAATGATCGGCGGAATCAGGATGCCCAGGTCGATGCGTCCCTCGCGCAGCCACTGTTGCTGCTGCCGCGAGGTGGCTTCGTGCAGATGCAGCTGCACCTGCGCAAAAGCATGGCGGAACTGGCGGATCAGTGCCGGCAGTCGCCCATAGAGTGCGCTGCCGACGTAGCCGACACGCAGGCTGCCGGTCTGCCCTGCCGCCGCTTCCCGCGTGCGCTGCAGCGCCTGTTCGGCGTGCTGCAGGGTTGCACGCGCCTCCACCAGCAGCGTCTGCCCCGCTGCGGTCAGGCCCAGCGTGCGGTTGCCGCGTACGATCAGCCCGGTACCCACCTCGTCTTCCAGGCGCCGCATCGCCGCCGTCAATGGCGGCTGCGACATGTGCAGGCGTGCAGCAGCGCGATGGAAGTGCAGTTCTTCGGCCACCGCCACGAACTGGCGGAGCAGGCGCAGATCGATCATTTCATCGCAGGCAGGTGGAGACCTGCCTAGGGTACGCGTTCAACCGCGCGCATCGACACTCGGCCGTGCAATGACCGGCCACTGCAGGGCCACCGATTCGATGCTGTCCGCTGCCACCGCACGCAGGTCGCGCGGATAGGCCACGTGTTCGGCTTCCTGCAATCGCAATGCATGGAACTGGCCGTTGCTGGCCCGCAGGGTCCAGCCACCCTGCCGGCACCGCGTAGAGGCAAGGAAGGCGACCCCGGGTGCCACCGCCTCTGGATGCAGTTCATCCGGTTCCCCGTCGATGCCCCACATGCGGGTCTTGGCCACCGGCGACACCGCGTTGACGACGATGCCGTGCTCGGCACCTTCCAGGGCCAGCACATTGACCAGCCCCTGCGCAGCCAGCTTGGCCATCGCGTAGCCGCACAGGCCGCGCTGCGCATACTGCGGGTACAGCGCGCGATCGGAGGTGGTCAGCACGATGCGGCCGCCGCCGGCAGCACGCATCGCAGGCCATGCCGCCTGTGCCAGCCACAGCGGTGTCTTCGCCGCCAGGCACAGCATCTGCTCCAGCGCATCGTCTTCCACCACTTCAATACCGGCGTAGGCCACCCAGCCGGCGTTGTGGATGATGAAGTCCAGGCGACCATGGCGCTGCAGGATGTCCTGCACGAGCGCGTGGCAACCACTGCGCTGGTTGATGGGGCCGCTGGCGGCTTCGACCGGCAGGCCCTGGGCATGCAGTGCTGCCACCGCCTGGACGATGCGCTGCGGATCGGTACCCGTGCCGTCCGTCGCGGCGCCCACGTCATGCATCACCACGTGCGCGCCACGCTGGGCCAGCAGGCGGCTGTAGGCCAGGCCGAGGCCACCGGCGGCACCGGTTACCAGGCCCACCTGGCCTTCGAACGAGATACTGGAATTGGGTTTCATCGGCACAGCTTCAACCAGGCGCGCCGGCCCCGGCCAATACTGTTGGCGGCACGCCACGATACGCCGACGCTATCGCGCGTCATCGACTGAAGCGGCGGGCACCGGCCACGCAGATCACCGCTGCCACGGTCACCAGCAACATGCCGGCGCTGACGGTCTCGTGCAGCAGCAGCGCCGCCAGCGCCAGGCCGAAGAACGGCTGCAGCAGCTGCAGCTGGCCGACCGCAGCGATACCGCCCTGGGCCAGGCCGCGATACCAGAACAGGAAACCGACCAGCATGCTGAACACCGCCACGTACCCCAGCGCCCACCAGGCCGACGCGGCGACCGCCGTGAACGAGGACGGGCGCATCGCCACCATCAGCGGCAGCATCACCGGCAATGCCAGCAGCAGTGCCCAGCTGATTACCTGCCAGCCACCCAGATGCCGGGCCAGGCGGCCGCCCTCGGCATAGCCAAGTCCGCACACCACGATCGCTGCCAGCATCAACAGGTCGGCCTGCAGTGAGGCTTCGATGCCGTTGCGCGCGGCGTAGCCGACCACACAGGCGCTGCCCAGCAGCGAGAACACCCAGAATGCCGGGCGTGGCCGGTCACCGCCGCGCAGGACGCCGAATACCGCCGTGCTCAGCGGCAACAGGCCCAGGAACACGATGGTATGTGCCGAGGAGGCGTGGCGCAGGGCAAGCGCGGTCAGCAACGGGAAGCCCACCACCACGCCCAGGCTGACCAGCACCAGACCGGGCAGATCGCTTCTGACCGGGCGCGGCTGGCGCAATGCCAGCAGCAGCACCAGCCCCAGCAACGCGGCGATGCTGGCGCGTGCGGCGGTGACGAAGCTGGCGTCCAGCTCCATCACTGCCAGGCGGGTGGCCGGCAACGAGCCGGCGAAGATGACCACACCGATGAAGCCATTGATCCACCCGCTTGCCGACCGTTCCACACCCTGCTCCAGAAATGCCGGGCAATGGCCGGCCGTGCCCGTCATTGGGCCATCGGGCACGGGCGATACACAGCTACAATCCAGTACAGTCACAAGTAACTGTACTGCCCACAATCCCCTTACAGTCACGCGCATGTCCCGACCGCCCAGCCGCATCGACAGCGTCATCCACGCCGTCCGCTCCCGCATCAGTTCGCGCCTGGATGGCCCGGGCAGCCGCCTGCCCTCGGTGCGCGCGCAGGCCACGGCGATGGGCGTTTCCGTGTCCACCGTGGTCGAGGCCTACGAACGCTTGGCCGCCGAAGGCGTGATCGCCGCGCGCGCCGGCTCCGGCTTCTACGTGGCTGGCCCGGCGGCACCACTGGCGCTGGCGGAAATGGAACCGCGGCTGGATCGCGCGGTGGACCCGCTGTGGGTATCACGGCAATCGCTGGAAACCCCGCCGGGACACCTCAAGCCTGGCTGCGGCTGGATGCCCAGCGACTGGCTGTACCACGATGGCCTGCGCCGCGGCCTGCGCCGCATGGCCCGCGCCGACTCCGCGCAGCTGGTGGACTATGCAGGACCGCTGGGCCTGCCGGCATTGCGGCAGACACTGCAGCGACGCGCTGCCACGCTGGGCATAGACGCGTCGATGGAGCAGTTGCTGCTGGCCGAATCGGGGACGCACGCGGTCGACCTGATCTGCCGCTTCCTGCTGAAGCCCGGTGACTGCGTGCTGGTCGACGACCCGAGCTATTTCAATTACCACGCGATGTTGAAGGCCCATCAGGTGCAGGCCATCGGCATACCGTACACGCACACTGGGCCGGACCTGCAGGTGTTTGCCAGCGCGCTGCAGGAACACGCGCCACGCCTGTACATCACCAACGCCGGGCTGCACAACCCGACCGGCGCGGTGCTGTCGGCGACCACGGCACACCGCCTGCTGGGCCTGGCCGAACACAGCGAACTGATTATCATCGAAGATGACATCTTCGCCGACTTCGAGCTGCGCCCGGCGCCGCGGCTGGCGGCGCTGGATGGATTGTCGCGGGTGATCCATGTCGGCAGTTTCTCAAAGACCATTTCCGCGGCATCGCGCTGCGGCTACATCGCCGCGCGCCCGGACTGGATCGAGGCACTGACCGATCTGAAGCTGGCCACCAGCTTCGGCGGTGGGCACCTGGCCGCGCACCTGATGCAGATCGCACTGACCGACAGTGGCTACCGCCGCCACATGCAGGCGGTGCGCACGCGCCTGGCCGATGCGCGCAAGCACACGCTGCGGCAGGTGCAGAAGCTGGGCATCACGCCATGGCTGCAACCCGATGCAGGGCTGTTCCTGTGGTGCCGGCTGCCCGATGGTCGTGATGCATCGGCGGTGGCCAGGCAGTGCCTGCGCGAAGGCGTGGTGGTCGCGCCGGGCAATGCCTTCAGCCAGTCGCAGCGGGCTGCCGACTACGTGCGCTTCAATGTGTCGCAGTGCCAGGACCCGAAGATCTGGCAGGTGCTTGGGAAGGCGTTGCAGCAGCACAGCTGAAGCATCCGAGTGCGTTATCCTGCCAGCCATCCAGGCAAGGAGCGCCCGCATGCGTCGATGGATTGGCATCACCTTGGTCTGCGGGCTGGCCAGTGGTTGCGTCACGTTCGGGCCACCCGACGGCTCGCTGCAGATCGCTGGCTATGCGCCCACGGATGGCAACTGCCAACTGCAGATCACCGCGCCGGGGGCGTCCAACACGGATGCCGAGCCGGTACAGGGCTATTTTCAACGGCACTTGATGGTTCATTCCAGCAGGCCCGGTCGCGTCGCCCTGCTTTGCAATGGAAGGCTGCAGGCCGAACGCAGCTTCCGCTATGGCCGCGACGTGGGGTTCGGCGGGGTTCTGCCGCTTCTTGTTTTCGAACGCAGCGCGCTGGATCTGGGCGGCAGCACGCCGGTCGTACGCATGCGCGCCTTCCAGTCCGACTTCCTGGAATGGAACAAGGCCTCGCTTGCACGGCTGGCAGAGCATGGCCCATCGCGCGGCCAGGCATTGGCCGATGCGTCGTACGCGAAGCTGGTGGAGCACTATGCCCTGCCGGGCACCTCTCGCACTGTCATGCGCCGGCCCAGCGTCGAGTCAGCGCATGATCCGGAAATGGAACAGGTCCTGGCCGTGCAGATCCTCGGCGACGCAGCGTCCATACGTACCGCGCAACAGCGCCGCTCCAGCGTCCGCATCCATGAGTACCGGCTGCAGCGCGTACACGATGACTGGCGATTGACCGGCCTGTATCACCTGGAAGCAGACGGGATGAAGCCCGCGCTCTGAAAACCCCGGGCTCAATGGGCGAGGTAGGTCTCTGCCGGGATGTCCAGAAGCTCCGGACCCGAAAGCGCGGCGCCCTGCAGATCGGCGCCGGTATTCAAGGCGTTGTCGATCGCATTGAGCGACGAACTGCGCTGGCAGATCGCCCGGAACGCGGCGCGTGGCCCTTCGTGGTACATGACCAGGGCGCGCTGGAGACCGGCAGCGAATACAGGCTCACGGTCGAGCGGTAGTTCATGCAGCTCGCCTTGTGCGTCGGAGGCGGTGAATGTACCCGGCAGCTGCACGCCCAGTTCCATATGACCGATCAGGGCCATGGCGAAGGCTTCAGGCAACCACACCAGCAGGCGGCGCATCTGCCAGTGTTCGCTGCCGAGCGCGAGCAGCGCCCGCTCGGCCTGCTCCTCATCCACGCCCTCCCGTCCCAGCATTGTCAGCGCCAGTTCAAAGGCTTCCGCCGATGGCATCGCGGGGCTGCGAGGGTCCATTCCCGATCTCTTCAATGCATGCAGGCGCAGACCTTAAGCAAAGGCGGGCCACTGTGCAATCGACACTTGCCGAGCACGGTAAAGTGGATGTTCGCCATTGCCGCAGGAGTCTTTCCGATGTCCTTCTCCGATCCCCACGCCGTGGCCCGCTACGCGGAGGGCCCGCTGCGGCAGGTACCCGGTTTCCTCGGACTGCAGCAGATGAGCCACCTGCTGCTGGCCGAACACGTACCCGATGATGGCCAGGTGCTGGTGCTCGGCGCAGGCGGCGGTCTGGAACTCAAGGCCTTCGCAGAAGCGCACCCGCAATGGCGGATGCTCGGCGTCGATCCTGCCGCGCCAATGCTCGCGCTGGCCGAACAGACCCTGGGGCCGTTGATGGCCCAGGTGACGCTGCTGGAAGGCTACATCGACGATGCCCCGCGCACCGTCTTCGACGGCGCCACCTGCCTGCTGACCCTGCACTTCCTCACCGTTGAACAGCGCCAGCACACCCTGCGCGAACTGCGGCAACGGCTGCGCGCAGGGGCGCCGTTGGTGGTGGCGCACCACAGCGTGCCGCAGGACGCGGCCGGCAAGCGTCGCTGGCTGCAGCGCTACGCCGCGTTCGCCGAGGCTTCCGGCATTCCACGTGCCGATACACAGCGCGCGATCGAGGCGATTGCCGAGCGCCTGCCGCTGCTCTCACCCGAACAGGAAGTGGCGCTGCTGCAGGAGGCCGGCTTCGAGAGCGTGGAACTGTTCTACGCCGGCTTCAGCTTCAAGGGCTGGGTGGCACATGCGCCGGCCACACCGGCATAGCGCCGCGACGCACGCTCATGGCACCACGGTGATGCCGATCCGCTGCATCAGCAGCGCGACCTGCTGCACATCCAGCGTGGCGCCACGCAGGTTGGTGCTGCGCAGGTCCAGTTCGCCCAGTTCGGAGTTGGTCAGGTCGCAATCGGTGAAGTTGGCGGAATTCCAGTCGACGCCATCGAACTGGCCGCCGGACAGGTCCGACCCTGCAAAACTGGCGCCGCTCACGTTGGCGCCGTCCCAGCGGTTTTCCCACAGCTCGCACTTCTCCAGCGTCACCCGCGAGAAGTTGGCATAGCGCAGGTTGCTCTTCTTGATGAAGGCACTGCAGAACCAGCTGCGCGTGGTGATCTGGTTCATGAAACTGGCGTTGCTGAAATCGGCACCCTGTGCGCGGCATTCGCTGATTTCCAGCCCCAGCGCCTTGATGAAGTTGAAGTTGCACATGCTGATGTCGCACTGGCGGAAGCTGGCTTCCTTCAACGTGGCACCACTGAAACGGCACCCGGTGCGCGTGTCGGCATCGTAGAAAACGCAGTTCACGAACTCGGTGGCGGTGAGGTCAGCGCCGGAGAAGTCGCATTCGAGGAACTGCTGGTCGACCACCTTCTGGCCGGTGAACTGATCGGCGCCGATGCGCAGCTTGTGGTGAACAGTGGAGGACATGCAGGGTTCCGTGGCGGGTGCCTTGCCATGATGCCGCGCTGGAAAGGCGATGGGCAGCACCAACTCGCGCGCGATTCACCAGCGCTGCAGCCGCAGTGTGTACAGGCGTCCCTACGAGCCGCCACCAACGCCAGATACTGCACATTAACGCACAGACAACCTGGTAGAGCGCATCGGCCGGCAGAGGGCGATCGTGACCGGTGCGCTGCTGGCCTGCGCCGGCGTGCTGGTGCTCACCCTGGTCACGCCATGGCAGGTGTCGTTGGTCGGCTCTGTGCTGGCCGGCCTGGGCTGCGCCACCATCGCACCGGCGCTGTTCTCGCTGGCTGGCAGCCAGAACCGGATGCCGCGGGCGATCGCCATCACCGCCGTGTCCACCCTCGGCTTTGCCGGCATTCTTGCCGGCCCGGCGCTGATCGGTTTCGCCGCCAATCACTTCGGCCTCATCGCCGCCTTTGTCGGTGTGGCGATGGCGCTGTTGCTGGTGGCGGTGTCGACGCGCTGGCTGCGGGCGTGATGCGCATGGCGGCGCTTGTGCCGGAGTGTCATGCGCAACCGCCGGTAGCCGATGACGGTTGCCGTTGCACATAACGCGGTGCCTGCCAGGCTGAGCAGCAGCAGCACGACCAGCCGCGCACTGTGCTGCCGCAGCATTGCCGGCAAGTCCCAGCTGTGCAGGAAGGAGAACAGCCAGCGACCTGCGCGCTCGCGCTTGCCCAGCGTCAACAGCGGATCGCCGGTGGCCAGGTCGACATAGACGCGGGTTGCCTCAGCGTCATCGAAATCAGCCATCGCCACCGGAAAGCGACGTACCGCGGCGCCGTTCATCGCCTCTGCAGCGCGTGGGTAGAAGTAGGCATCGGGCGCCTGCAGAATGGTGAATCCGCGCAGCCGCGCCTCGGACATCGCCGCGACCCTGCCCCGCAACCATTCTGCACCGAACGCAGTGGACACCTGCAGTGCGCCGCCCCGCTCTCTGACCACGCGCGAATCGGCGTTGCCATCCAGCACCACCGCGAAAAGTTCACCACCGATGCGTCGCCACTGGATCTCGACCGGCACGAACCGCGGCGTGTGCACTGCAGCCAATAGCGCAGCCGGCTGCGCAATGACACCTGCATCCACCGGCACCACGCCCTGATAGCGCGCAACGTCAAGCGAGGCACGAGAGCTGCTGAACACTCCCAGCGGATTCATCGACATCAATCCACTGAAGATCCAGGTGAACACGAATGCACTCGCCATCAAGCCGATCAGGTGATGCCAGCGCATCCACGGCTCCTGGTACGGCGTCTTCGACCCCGACCGGTACTGTCCGCGAAACCGCCAGCGCCAGATGCCGACCACGACCCCGCTGATCGCGGCCACGGTGCACAGCGCCGACAGCACGATCACCGTCCAGGTCCATACCGGGTCCTCCGACTGCATGCGCAGGAAGTACAGCCAGTGCAACCACGCACCCACATAGTTCCAGCGCTGCTGCAGACGCGGCGCATCCAGCACGACTTCGCCGGTACGCGAGGACACATAGACATCACCGGGCTGTGCGCCGCCGACGCCGACGCGATACAGCGGTCGATGCGGATCCAGCGCGCGCGAATGCGTCCAGCGATCTTCGTCCAGCGGCATGGCGCCAACGAAGGCAGGGCCGCCGGCGAACTGCGCGGCGGAAACCTCGGCCAACTGCGCCGATACCGGCGGCAATGCCTGTCCGGTATGCGCCGACCACGCGCCCACGTTCGCGCCGGAGCGCACCACGTAGGCGGGCTCGCCACGCAGCGTCGTCAACACGACCCGCTCAGGCGCCTGTCGAACGGCTTCCGGCAACACGGAAAGTGCCTGCCAGCCGCGCGCGTCGACCAATGCGGGCAGCGGGGCCAACCGCTCCGCTGGCGTCAGCTTCGGGTAGCCGACGAACAGCATCACCATGCCGCTGACGAACCACAGCAACATCAGCAGGCACCCGCCGATGCCCAGCCAGCGATGCGTCAGGTAGGTCCAGCGTTTGGCGGTGGATCGCAACGACATGGCCTGCGTCCTCAGAAGCGATGGTCGAGGCTGAACTCGACGCGCCGGTCTGCGCCCAGCAGCCACTGCGTGCTGGTGTAGTACGCCGTGGCGTAGTACGCCTTGTCGAACACGTTGAACACGCGCGCGGTCAGCCGTGTGCGCGGCGCGGCCTGCCAGGTCAGGGCCAGGTCGGTGGTGGCGTAACCCGGAAGCTGCAGCGTGTTGGCGTTGTCGGCATAGCGCCTGCCCACGTAACGCACGCCACTGGCCACGCTCCAGTCGGGCTGGAACTGCCAGCTCAACCAGACGTTGGCCAGGCGCTCGGCCACGTTCGGCGGCACGTTGCCATCACGCGAGACGATCACCGCCGGCGTGCCGGTGGCTTCCAGGAAATCCTCGAACCCGGCCTTGAGCACGGTCGCGTTGGCATCCAGCGACCACTGTGGAGCGAAGTTCCAGTTCAACGAAGCTTCGATTCCCTTTGAGGTCTGTGCCCCCACCTGCACCCGCCGGTCGGGCTGCAACGGGTCACGGCTCAGCAGGCCGGTCTTGCGGATGCGATAGGCCGCCAGCGTCCACTCGCCTCCGTCGAAGGCCTGCTTCATGCCAACCTCGATCTGCTTGCCCTTGGCCAGATCGAACGCGCCGTTGGCCGGGCTGATCATCAACAGCCCACTGACCGGGTCGGCCGCCTGCGAGTACTGCGCATAGAGGGTCAATGTTGGTTGCAGCGCGAAGACCGTGCCCGCGCGCCAGCCGGTGCTGTTGTAGGTCCCGGAGAACGCACGCTGGCCGCTGACCAGGTCATTGCGGTCGATCGTGGCGCGATCGTGGCGCAAGCCCGCGAGCACCGACCAGCGCTCGCTCAGTTCCAGCCGGTCTTCCACGAACAACGCGACCTGTTCGGCGCTGTTGCGGTAGCGCGGCAGGTTGGGGGCATCGCTGCTGAACCCACCGGGCACCGGGTTGAAAGGATCCACCGGCCCCGAGCTGCCCGCATAGGTGTTGTTGGTGTGCTTGAAATGCGCACGGTTGGCATCGAAACCGACGGCGAAACTGTTCGGCAGCCCACCCGCATTGCCCAGCAGGCGCAGCGTGGAAGTCAGTCCGGTCTGGTCCTGGTTGTGGGTGATCTGGGTGTTGCCGGAACGGTCGATCAGGCCGGTGCGCCCGTTGTAGACATAGGCCTCGGCATTGCGCCAGTCACGCTGGCTGTCGATCTGGTAGACGCGCGCGCGCCATTCCACGGTGTCGTTCGGCGTCCAAGCCGCATCGAGCTGGGTCCAGCGGTCGCGGAAACGGATCACGCTGTCGGCCACGTTGTAGTTCTCGTGGCGCAGCGCGTCCAGCTGCCGCCCATCGATCAATGGCGTACCGAAGTAGCGCATCGGCTTCTGGTAGCCCTGCGCATGGGTCAGCGTGAACTGCAGGTTCGTCCGTGGCTGCCATAGCAGCGCAGCAGAGAACGTGGCATCGCCGTTCTGGCCGCGATCGACCCACCCGCTGCTGTAGTTGCCGCTGACATCCACGCGGTAGGCCAACACGGGCGTAAGTGCGCCACCGCTGCCGAAGCCCAGGCGCGCAGTGTCCTCACTGCCCAGGGTTACGCTGACCTCGTTCTCGATGGCGCCGCGCGAAGGCTTCTTCGGCACGATGTTGACCACGCCGCCGATGGCGCCATCGCCGTGGATGACCGAGGCCGGCCCGCGCAGCACCTCGATGCGCTCGATCGACCAGGTATCGAACGGAAAGGTGATGCCCACACCACCGTACTGGCGCAGGCCGTCGTACAGGCGCATCACCGAGGCGCCATCGGTGAAACCACGGCTGGACAGCGCACTCAGGCCGTTGCCGGGATGGGGCATGGCACTGATCGCGCCAGCGCGGATGATCGCGTCGTTGAGATTGGAATCGCCACGCTGCTCCAGCTGCTCGCGTGAAATCACCGTCAGGCTGGCCGGCGTCTGCAGCACGCTCAGGCCCAGCGCCGAGCCGGTGCTGGCGGTGGAGGACAGCGGACCGCTGCGGGTATCGACCACGCGGACGGTATCCAGGGTGGTCGGTGGTGCCGCGTCGGCAGCAAGGGCGGGCATGGTGTGCAGGAGGGACATACACAGCGCAGGCAGCGCGGCCCTGCACAGACGCGCAGGGTTGAGGATTGTTTTCATTTGTTCACGGCATGCAAGACCGCCCCGCACTGCGAGGCAGCAGAAAGAAAGGCGCACGCGGTAGTGCCAGGCCACGCCTGGCAACCCGGGAAAATCAATCAGCGCGTGCGCAAAGCGCTCAGACGGCCAGCAGCACCGGTGGCCCGCGCGCACCCAACGTGCCGCAGATCCGCTGTGGCAACGTCTGCACCGAACCGCGCAGCGCGCGGCACACCGGTGCCAGCAGAATCATCAACAGCAGCGCCGCCACCAACAGCGTGATCAGTCGTGCGGCAATCAGGCAGTAATCGCAGTCCACGCCCATCTCGTGGTCGGCGTGTGGATCGGCCGGCGGCTTCGGTGTCGCTTCGCCATGCTGCATCGCCATCGCGTGATGGTCGTGATGCCCTTCCATCGCGTGCTGGGTGTGTGCGGCGTGGTCCATGGCCGCCACCGGTGCGGCAGACGCAACAACGTGCCCATGTACCAGCCAGCGGCTCACCAGAGGCGCGAGCAGCACCAACAGCATGGCAAGCCATGCCAGGGTCTGGAACCGGCGGTGGAGAACGGAGCGGCGCACCCAGCCATTCTACGAGCCCGGGGCCAACCTTGGACCACGTTCAGGGTTTGGCCCCTGCGACACGGTGACGCAGGGTTCTGGCACCGCCCACATCACGGATTCCCCAGTAGATCCACGCCATGCGTGGATGCTCTTCGCGCATCAACTCACGTACTGCGCCACCCCATTACCGAACGACCAGTTCTCCCGCTTCACTTCCACCAGGTTGATGAACACATCCTCGCGGCGAATACCCACCGCCGCGTGCAGTCCATCGGCAATACCGGCATACAGCGCCTTCTTCTGCTCCAGCGTGCGCCCTTCGTTCCAGGTGATCTGGATGCAGATGAAATCATCGGTGCGGGCGATGCCCAGGTAACCCGGGTCGTACACCAGCGTGCCGGCGTCGTGCTCCTGGAAGATCTGGAAGCGATCGTTTTCCGGCACGCCGACGGCGCGCATGGCCTGGTAGATCGCTTCGCCGACACGCTGGCGATACTCGACGGATTTACCTTTGCGAAGATCGATACGGGCGAGCGGCATGGTGGCACTCCAGGGATGGGAGGGGGATGCGGCAATGGGCCGAGATTACGCCCGCCGAGGGCGGCGGGACAGCGCATGGATGGAACCCTCTGCTTCCATCGATGGCATGCGCCGCGCGGAGTGACGTGATCGCCACGTTCGTCCATGCAGGGTGACGCCAGGCGCAGGGTCAGCGCGGTCGGTGGATGACGCCATCAGTGATGCGCTGCACGGCGTGCGGGTGCTGTCCCGCACAGATCGGGGAACACGCGGTACGCCCGGGTGCTGTTGCGAAATTTCCTTACAGACCAGTGTGATTGTTCAACTCGATGATCGCCGGGCCGAGGCAGGTTGCCTTGGCCGGGATTGGCGTCTCGAAAAAGCAAACCGAACGGATGGGTTGCGCAGCAGTGCGTAGCCGCAAGAATGCACCAACTGCCCTCAATGGCGGGCGGTGCGTGGGGATCACTCGATCCGCCGGGTGATTTCTCACTCCGTTGTGTTTGCCCCGGCACGCCAACCCGCACCGTCCGCCACCTTCTCTTTGGAAGGTGGCCTATGCCAGTGAGGGTTCCACCATGACCAACAACACCGTCCTCATTCCGCGCCTGCACGCTCTGATCGGCGAAATGGCCAGCGACGTTCCCAAAGACCTCGCACGCGAGATCGAGTGCGCACTGAAGGAGCAGCAGTTCCCTCCCGCGCAGCCGATGTTCTTCACCTTCCTGGATGCGATCCGCAGGGGAGATGGCGAAGACGGCCAGCCGTGCACCACGCAGATGCTCAACGCACAGACCCTCGCCTCCCTCGGCCGTTCACTGTCCGCACTGACCGCTGTGCTCGATCTTCTGCACGCGGCAGAGCGCGCACGCGTGGACGGAAATACCGACGAGCAGATCGGCGATTTCCATCGAAATGGTCTGCTGCTGGCCGCGCGCCAGATCGCGCATGCCGCGCAGACTGGTCTGGGCGATGCGATCACAGCGGTGGTAAACAAGCCCGGGTAAATCGCAGGCAACAAAAAATTCGTAGCGTGCAGCGCTACGAAGGAGGCGATTTATGGGCGAATCCGGTAGCGCTGAACGCTACACAGATAACTACTACCAAGCGGTGTGTTGTTTCGCGCACACCGCGCCACTGCTGTTAACGCTCCCTGCGTTATCGCACCGCCAGAAATGGCGACGCGGTTGCACTGCGGGATCGACCCGCGTTGTCACGGGTGACAAACGGTGCAACGGGCGCAGGGCTGCAGGGGGCGCACCCGATGCACCACGTTCACCAGCGCACCAGGTTCACCGCCGCCGTACGCCGCCTGGCCCGGACTGCACGGGCCACGACGGACGCGATGCACGACTTGGTGAAGCAGCTTCGCGGCATTCGGTCAGAAACAGCCTATGCACTAGCTGCTCGGGACGCGCGCTGCCGTCAAAGTCATCGAGTAGCAGCAAGCGGCTACTACAACCTGCTGCTGGCTCCAGCGGAACGGAGGGACAAGTGAGCGGTCAGGAACCACGCGCTGCCCACGGCAGCAGTCTTCCGGCTTCGATCACAGAAGTGCGCGAGCGCTTGGAGGCGACAGGTCACTACGTGATAATTGACGGGCGCGTCACAGAACAGACGCCAGCTGCACTGATCCATTGCCCTGTCAGCCGCTTGAGGCGCTGGCGGCTTGAGGGCAAGGGGCCTCGCTACTTCCAGCCCGCCAAAACGCCATGGTATTACCTTGGCGACGTACTGGCGTGGATCGAATCCGGCGACAGTTTGCGCTGAGAGCGCTAATCAGCTACGCACCCAGCATGCATGGGGACCCACCTCTGCTCTAGGATACGTCCAACAACACAGCCCTAGAGCCGCCGGGAAACGCCATGTCACTTCTCCGAGATATCCAACAGGCCGCAGTCGACTCTTCGATTCCACTCTCAGACTTGCTACGAAAGTGCACCCTGTTGGCAGCGCGGCTGCAGAATGACGAACTGAGATCTTGGGTTGCAAGGGAACTCAACGGCTACGAATCCGCCGACGAACTTCCCCCCTATCGAGTTGCAACAGTAATCTCAAAGGGCCATTTCTCCGGACCTTTTCAGTCGGGGCTGAGAAACGCAAACATCCCCTTGTCCTGCTTGCCAGGCGAGTTCCAAGAGATGCTCAGCCACATCCACATTCAGAATGGAATCGCGGCGCTTGAGAGTCTCGTCAAGAACTCAGATGGAGGGACTCTACGTGAGCCCTGGAATCCCGACCTAGTGGCACACTTCGGCAAGAGTATCTATAACGGAATGAACTGCATGGAGGCGTGGAAGGTCATCCCTGTCTCAGGAATTGTCGGCGTTCTAGATACAGTCCGTACGAAGGTTCTAAATTTCGCTATAGACATAGAGGCGGCAGCCCCAGAAGCGGGGGAAGCGCCGCCCAACGTTGAACCCATCGCACAGGACAGACTTCAGCAGATCTTCCATACGAACATCTACGGAACTGTACAGAACGTCGCAAACGGTAGCCCAGGAACGACCCAGACAGCGACGTCGGTACACAATGAGTCCGCCCTGTTCACAGATCTTGTGAAAGCAATTTCGACCTCTGCGGCCGATCAAGACACCATCCGGCGTCTTACTGAGGCAGTTGAGGAAATGCGCTTGGCTGGGAACAAGAAGAGCTTCCACGAGGCATACGTTAGGTTTGTCTCGACCGTATCAGATCACATGCAGATCATAGGAACCGCGGTTGCCCCCTTCCTACCGCAGCTCGCTGCACTTGCGAGCTAGAGCATTTGCAACGGCGCTCTTGATAGGGTCGCAGCCGCGTGCCGAACGTCGCAATTTGTTCTGCGCGGCCGTTACATGCTAATCGACGCCCAGCTGCATAAGCACTGTAAGTCAGTGAGAGAGGCGCCGCCCTCGGCGGTGTTCGAAGTACGCAATGGCCGCAAGCGTGCTACCTGCGGTAGGAAGCGCATCCGACGCCATTGAGCAGGCCCAGGGCAAGCACGGCCTTAATCCTGTCACTGAGACAAAGGGGCGACGCAGGACTGCGCCGCCCCTGCATTAACTACTCAACCCATTGTTGAGTTGACTTGTCCCAAATCAACGCGCCAGCTGCAATCGAGCTCACTAGCCTGGCCCCGTGGATGCAATCGCTTCGGTTCTTGTAACCCTCGCCGCTATCGGCAATGAGTTTGCTGTTCTGCGCGTAGAGCTGCCAGCGGAACTCACCGGCCTTGTCCTTGTAGATCACGAACTGCTGAGGATGTCCCGTCATGCCGTTCTCCTTTGACCGGAATGGTCGGGGCGAATATATGTGACAGCTATCACACCTTGCCATGGACAACCCTGTGGATAACATGTTGAAAAATTGCGAACGGGGGCCCCTGCCGTTATCCACAGCCACCGGGGGGAATTCGGACCCCGGTAAAGGACAGTATTTCGGCCTCTAGGGTGGGGGGGGGGGGGGGGGGGGGGGGGGGGGGGGGGGGGGGGGGGGGGGGGGGGGGGGGGGGGGGGGGGGGGGGG